>CAJBVC010000644.1 GCA_903958915.1 uncultured beta proteobacterium | reverse complement strand
GTCGCATTGGTTGCCCTGTGACCGCGCCCTGGCCGTGCCCTGCGAATCGGCCAGCCAGCTATTGCCGTACACGCGTTCCACTGCGCACCGTGCCGGTTGGCAGTGGCGCATCCCTTTGCAACACCGCATTGGCAACGGGCACGTCTATTCCAGCCGGTACATCAGTGATGACGAGGCTCAAGCCACGCTGCTGGCTAATCTGGATGGAAAGCCATTGGCGGAACCTAGGTTGATTAAGTACACCACAGGCATGCGCAAGAAAGCATGGAACAAGAATGTGATTGCTATCGGGTTGTCGGGGGGGTTCCTTGAGCCATTGGAGTCCACCAGCATCCATCTGATACAGGGGGCGGCTGCGCAGCTTCTGGATTTCTTCCCGGACAACGGATTCAACGCTACAGAGATCGATGAATACAACCGGCTGTCGCGGTTCCATTTTGAGACCATTCGCAATTTCATCATCCTGCACTACCACTTGAACCAGCGCACCGATTCGCAGTTCTGGAAGGATTGCGCCGCCATGCCCGTGCCCGAGATGTTGACGCACAAGATGAATCTGTTCCGCAATCGCGGGCGCACCGTGCGTTTTGACGGTGAGTTGTTTTCGGAAATAGGCTGGATGCAGGTGATGTTGGGACAAAACCTCACGCCCGAGGGTTACCACCCTCTGGTCGATCTGGTGAGTGAAGCGGGTATCGATGAGTATCTGGAGAGCATTCGCAAGGTGGTTGCAAAGTGCGCCGATGTCATGCCCGAGCATGCTGCTTTCATTGCAAAGCATTGCCCAGCCAAGAAAGTGGCAATGTGATGGGCCAGCCCGCCTTGATTCGCCGTCGCTCCGTACTGGCAACTGGTCTGGCTCTGGCCAGTCCGTTTGGTTTTGCGCAGGCTAGCAGTACGAAGCCGGACGCGTCGCGCTTCTTTGCGCGCAGACAGATGCTTGCCGCAACCCTTTCACCGGATGGTAAAAGGCTGGCCATGACAACCGTGGCCAGCCATGGCCGGGTCGTACTGAACGTGCTGGAACTCGCCACTATGGCACCCACCCTTGTTTACGGGACGGACAGCGTCGATGTGGATCAGGTAGTCTGGGTCAACAACGATCGCCTGGCCTTCACCATGGCTGACCTCGAGACGCCCAACGGACAGCAGGACGCCGCGCCTGGCCTGTTTGCCGTAAACGCTGACTCCAAGTCCTTCAAGCAACTGGTCGAACGCACGTCGGCGTGGTCCAAAACGGGTACCGGTGGCGCCAGTCTGGAGCCCTGGAACACCTACTTGCTGGACGGAAACTCGCTGCGCAAGGGTGATGAGGTGCTGGTGGTGCGCCCCGAGAGCTTTGAAGACAAGGACGTTGGGTACATCAAGCTGCTCAAGCTCAACACCCGCACCGGCCGGGCCGAGGAGGTGGATGGACCGCTGCATTCTGTCGGCTGGTGGCCCGACTCGCAAGGCGAACTGCGGGCGGCATTGACTCGTGACAAGGAGAAGGCGGCTCTGCGCTGGAAAGATCCGTCCAGTGGTCAGTGGCGTGTGCTCAGCGAATTCAACATTTACACCGATGACGCCAATATGCAGGTGCGGCACGTGGGACCCGATGGCAAGCTGTATGTCACAGCGCGTCGTGGTAACGACAAGCAGGCCATGTGGCTGCTGGACCCCACGAACGGGAAGTGGTCTGACACACCTCTGGCGCAATCGCCCCTGTTTGATGTGGATGCCCAGGTGGTTGCACGGCAGGACAAGGTACTGGGCTTGCGCTTCACAATTGATGCCGAGGTCACCCAGTGGCTGGATGCCGACTTGCAGGGCCTGCAAAAGCAGATGGACAAGGTATTGCCACGTACCACCAACCGCCTGTCAGTTCCCTGGCAGGGAGATTCGCCATGGGTATTGATTGAGGCGTTCTCGGATGTTCAGCCGACACAATTCATCCTCTTCAACCGCGTGACCAAGCAGTTTTCACGCCTCGGTGCGGTGCGCCCCGACATTGATGCCCGGCAGATGGCAACCATGCGTCTTGAGCGCATCAAGGCCCGCGACGGTACCGAGGTTCCGGTGTGGGTTACCCTGCCGCCGGGCGCGGCATCGCCAAAGAACCTGCCCATGGTGGTATTGGTGCACGGTGGTCCCTGGGTTCATGGGCCGAGCTGGCACTGGAATGCGGAAGTCCAGTTTCTGGCTGCGCGTGGCTACGTCGTGCTGCAACCCCAGTTCCGTGGCACCCGCGGTTTTGGCGATGCCTTGTTCAAGGCCAGCTGGAAACAGTGGGGCAAGGCCATGCAGACCGATGTGGCGGACGCCACGCGATGGGCCATCGCACAGGGAATCGCCGACCCCAAACGGGTTGCTATCGCCGGTGCGAGTTATGGTGGATATGCCACGCTGATGGGCCTCGTGCGGGATCCGGACCTGTTTCGCTGCGGCGTGGCCTGGGTGGGTGTCACCGATCTGGACATGCTGTATTCGGTCAATTGGAGTGATTTTTCCGACAATTTCAAGAAGTTCGGGATGCCAGCCATGCTTGGCGACCGTGTGAAAGACGCTGTCGACCTCAAGGAAAACTCCCCCTTGACGCATGCCGCCAAAATCACCCAGCCGTTGCTGCTGGCCTACGGGGAGAAGGACCAACGGGTACCCCTGATACACGGAGAGAGGTTTCGCAAGGCCGTGCAGCCGGTCAACCGGGCGCTGGAGTGGGTGGAGTACAAGGACGAGGGCCATGGCTGGCGCGATCCGGCCAACCAGGTGGATTTCTACAACCGCATGGCGAAATTCCTGGACCAACACCTTGCGCCCTAGTTCCTAGATGAAATTGGGCTTTTGGGCTTGGTGGGCAGGCGTGGGCAGCTACAAATAGCGTAGCAATTTCAACGGCTCAAGCTTCCTGGAGGCGATGATTGCCAGGCGCATCGATGGCCACGAGCAAGCGCATCCTTGCAACCTTGTTTTTTCTGAAACCTATTGATTGCCAAAGCTGCCAGCGTGCTGGCACCGGCCCAAACTGCTATGCACAACCCTGCCAGTGAATTCGACCATGTGCCATGGTCCCGCAACGCCAACATTTACGAAGTGAATGTTCGGCAGTACACGCCCGAAGGCACGCTCAAGGCGTTTGCTGCGCACTTGCCCCGGCTGCAGAAAATAGGTGTGGATATTCTGTGGCTGATGCCGATTCAGCCCATCGGCAAGAAGGAACGCAAGGGCAGCCTGGGCAGCTACTACTCCATCAGCGACTACACGGCGGTCAACCCGGAGTTTGGCACGCTCGACGACGTGAAGGCGTTGGTGGGCCAGGCACATGCAGCGGGCATGAAGGTGATTCTGGACTGGGTAGCCAACCACACCGCCTGGGACCACCCGTGGGCTACAAAGCACAAGGACTGGTACAAGCTCAATGCCCAAGGCGAATTGTTTCCAGTGACCTTTACCAACGGGCCCGAGCCCGAATACTGGACCGATGTGATTGCGCTGAACTACAACAACAAGGCCTTGTGGGACGGCATGATTAAGGCGATGCAGTTCTGGGTGACAGAGACCGACCTGGACGGCTTTCGCTGCGATGTCGCGGGTCTGGTTCCGACGCCGTTCTGGGAGCGCGCCCGCAAGGAACTGGACGCCATCAAGCCGACGTTCATGCTGGCAGAGTGGGC
>CAJBVC010000643.1 GCA_903958915.1 uncultured beta proteobacterium | reverse complement strand
TTACCGCCCTGATCACGCTGGCGAATTGGGTCTATTGGCACTGGCACTCCAGGCGGCAGGCGCTGCAGCTGCAGGCCACCGAATCGCAGTTACGCCTGTTGCAGGCCCAGATCGAACCGCACTTTCTGTTCAATACCCTGGCCAATGTGCAAAGTTTGATGGACTACGAACCCTCGCTCGCGAAGGCGATGCTGGAGGCATTTACCGACTACCTTCGCTCCAGCCTGGGGCAACTGCGCGCTACCCAATGCACGCTTGCCGCCGAACTGGACATGGTGAAGAACTACCTGTTGCTGATGCAAATTCGCATGGGTGAGCGCCTGCGCTATGAGATCAAGTTGGTTGACCAAGCAGGTGCAGCGCTGGTGCCGCCGCTGTTGCTCCAGCCCCTGGTGGAAAACGCCATCCGCCATGGACTGGAACCCAAGGTAGATGGTGGCTCGATTCTGATTGGGGCAAGCGTTGTTGGTGCCCGCCTGACGATCACGATTGATGACGATGGCATGGGCAGCTCTGCCCCCACGCGCCCTGGACCTGCAGGTACCGGCATGGCGCTGGAAAATATCCGCGCCCGACTGCAGACCCGCTATGGCGACAATGCCACCATCGTGCTGGAGCCCATCCCTGCGGGCACACGTGTTACCTTGCAACTTCCTCTGGAGACACTGCCATGACGACGGCGCTGATTGCCGATGATGAGCCCCACCTTGCGCTGTACCTTAACGACCAGCTCAAGAAGCTGTGGCCTGAACTCGAGGTGGTGCATATCGCCAAAAACGGCATCGAGGCCGCAGACAAAATTGCGCAATTGCAGCCTGACCTTGCGTTTCTGGATATTCAAATGCCAGGGCTGACCGGATTGCAAGTGGCACAGGGCATTGAGGGCGCCACCCGGGTAGTATTTGTGACCGCCTACGACGAGTTTGCAGTGCAGGCCTTTGACCAGGCGGCTCTGGACTACCTGCTCAAGCCCCTGAAGACGGAACGCCTGCAGCTGGCACTGGACCGCGTAAAGGCCGCATTGGCTGCGGGCCGCGGCACAGCGCCACCCGAGGCGGACGCGGCCATGGCGCAAGCACTCCAGCGCCTGTTGGGAACAACGTCCGTAACTGCAGCCCGGCTACGCTATGTGCGCGCCGCCCAGGGGGATTTGACGCACCAGATTCCTGTGGATGACGTGTTGTATTTTCAGGCGGACGACAAATACACGGTGGTTCAGACCGAGCGCGGTGAACACCTGTTGCGCACACCGATCATCGATTTGGTGGCGCAGCTCGACCCGGACCAGTTCTGGCAAGTGCACCGGTCCACACTGATCAACCTCAAGTTCCTCGCAGGCACCAGGCGTGACGAAACCAGCCGGCTGTTCCTTCGCATCAAGGGTCACGCTCGCGAGCTGCCCGTGAGCCGTGCCTACGTGCACCTGTTCAAGGCGATGTAGCCGACTCGTGCACCAGAAAACGCAAGCTTGCCGGGCCGAATCCACTTCCGGTCTCTCAATTTCATTCATTCGAACCCTGGTTGCTAAACGTCACGTACTACTGGCGCGCCCCTGCCGCCAGATTTGATTAACAACCATCGAAGCTTAACGAGTTTTCTTTGCCTTGGCAGAGGGGGAAACGGAAGCGGCCATCGAGGCGCCCTTTTCCAGTGCTGACTCCAGTGTGTTTTCCGCAGTCGATGCGGCATCTTTCAAGTTCTTGGCAACTACCGCAAACGCTTCAGGAGCAGGATGCGCCTTTTCGATGGCATCAACCGCGCCGTGAAATTGGCCCACGCTCAAAGCGGTTGCGTCTTTCAGGTTCTTGGCGAACATTGCCATGCCTGCTTCCGCCGAAGCTTTGAATACTTCAAATGCAGCCTGTGGGTCCTTTGCGTTCTTGATCGAATCAACAGTCTCCAAGAGAGCTGCTTGAGCCTCCTTGGCTTGCTCTTGCGCCAAATCAGCCCATGCCTTGAGGTTGTCCTGGGCCGGCTTGATTGCGTCCTGCATCGCCGCAGGGTTGAACTTTGGAGCGCTCTCTGACATGGTCTTGGCGATGGCTTCGAAGGGGGTATTTTTAAACATTGGTCGTCCTTGGGTAAATTTGTTGCAGTGCAGCAATTATCAGTCCAAATCGGGGGTCGTGCCTGTTCTGAAGTAGGAATTGGAGCGATTAGTGGTAGCGGCCTAACCACAAGTGGCACCTCAGCTTGGCACAGTCCGCGCGGCGATCGTTCGTTCACACGCTGCGCAGTGGGGTAGTCGATCGGCTGAAATGACTCGACCACGAGGTGATCTACGATCGCTTTGCCACCGTCGCGCGGATGGACTCTGCAAGTTCTTGCGGCTCGAACTTGGCTACATAGGCGTCTGCACCCACCGCATTTGCGTGTCCTTCACTGGCTGAACCGGTCAAGGACGAGTAGATGATGACGGGAATCCCTGAAAACCGGGCATCTTGCTTGATGTTGCGGGTCAGGGTAAATCCATCCATCTCCGGCATCTCCAGATCAGTCAACACCAGTGCAACCTTGTCCCGTGCTCTCTTACCCTGTGCAACGGACTCTGAATGAATGGCCAGGAGTCGCTCCCAGGCTTCCTTGCCGTTCTTGACTGAGGTGAAATCGACGTTCATCGACTGCATGCTCTTTTCGACCAGCATGCGGGCCACATGCGAATCATCAGCAAACAGGATTCGTGTCCCTTGTGGCAGGCGAACCTCGGGGACCTCTGATGCAGTGGATTCGCTTCCCTGTTGACCCGGCAGAACGTCCCTCAGTATTTGTTCCACGTCCAGAATTTGCGCCAGCCGGGAGTTCGGGGTATCGCCGTCGATGCGTGCAACGCCAGACACCATTCCGGCGTGTGCGCTGTCCGCAGCCAACAGGTGTTTCCACTCCATCTGGATGATCTCGACGACCTCATCGACCATGAAGGCTTGTGCCGTGCGTGCAAATTCTGTGACCAAAATCACTCCAGTGTTGGTCATGGGGGTACAGCCTGCGAGGTTGGGCAGATCAATGACCGGGATTAACTGTCCCCGAACATTCGCCAACCCAACAGCGAACTTTGGAGAATTCACGATCGCAGTGATTTGGGGTGCGACAACAATTTCGCGTACCTTGAAGACATTGATGCCAAACAGTTCGCTCTGCTTTGTGCCCGCACTCACTCCCAACCGAAAAAGCAGAAGTTCAAATTTGCCATCGGCACTGACGGGCGCTTGTTTCTGAGGAGCGTTTGAGGCTTTTGTATTCATTCTTGCTTTTCCAAATCAGATCTGATTGACCGGAGTTTGTCACCTTTTTGGGCGAAGACTTTTCGAAGCTTTACAACTCTGGCGCCGGATGGGGCATGGTTGCAGAAAAAGTCAACCCATCAATCCCGCTTTGGAAACCAAGTTTTCTGTTCACGGTCAGAATCGATACCTTGACATCCCTATTTTGAATTGATTTTGATGAAACAGAAACTTGTGTGGCTCCTGCTGAGTGTCACAACCTGGGTACAGGCTGCCACCAGTGACATCCAAACGCAATACCCACCCGAACTCAAACCTCAGAGCCATGAGGCTAAAGCAGCCCATCTTGCCGCACAGGTGCTTTCGCGACACCACTACACGGCCCTTCCGCTGGACGACGCAATGTCGGAGAAGATATTTGACCGGTACCTGAAGTCACTGGACTCCGAGAGGTTGTTCTTCACGCGCGGCGACATCGACAGCTTTGTCAAAAATCGAGCCCGCCTCGACGACGCAGTGCGCATGGAGGACCTGAGTGCTCCCTACTCGATGTTCAACCTCTATGTTCAGCGGGCGATCGATCGACTCGCATATGCCCGCAGCTTGCTTAAAGAGGGATTCGACTTTGATCAACAGGAGACCATACAGATTCAGCGCAACAAACTGGATTGGCCGCAAGACGAGTCACAGGCACGAGATCTTTGGAGAAAGCGCGTCAAGAATGACTGGCTAGGCCTCAAACTTGCCGGCAAGGACGACAAGGGCATCGTTGAGTTGCTGGAGAAGCGCTACGAGAACCAGCAAAAACGCTTCAAGAAAGTCAGGGGGTCCGATGCGTTTCAAGTCTTCATGAACGCCTACACGACATCCATTGAGCCGCACACCAGCTACTTCGGACTGCGGGACGCGGAAGAGTTTGATATTGCTATGCGGCTTTCACTGATTGGCATAGGCGCCGTGCTTACCCAGACCGATGATTACACCCTCATCAGAGAACTTGTTCCTGGTGGCCCGGCAAGCCGTTCGGGCCAACTGAAGGTCGGCGACCGAATCGTCGGCGTCGGCCAGGGCAAAGACGGCCCCATACTGGACATCATGGGCTGGCGCTCGGACGACGCGGTTGCCTTGATTCGTGGTCCGACAGACACAACTGTCCGGCTGGATATCCTTCCTGCGGAGGCGGGTGTTGACGGGAAACACAAAATCGTTTCGCTGATTCGCAAACCGATCAACTTGCAGGAGCAGGCTGCGAAATCCTCCATACAAACCCTCTCTGACGGCGCAACCCAGCGGCGCATCGGCGTGATATCGCTGCCGTCCTTTTACGAAGACTTTGCCGCCAGGCATGCGGGTAACAAGAGTTACCGGAGCGCCTCCAGGGACGTTGAACGCCTGCTCGGAGACCTCAAGAAGGCCAAGGTCGACGGCGTACTGATCGATCTGCGCAACAACGGTGGTGGATCCCTTTCTGAAGCAATCGAGCTCACTGGCCTGTTCATTGGCAAGGGACCGGTCCTGCAACAACGCAATGCGGCTGGCAAGGTTTGGGTTGAACGTACGGACCATGCAGCGGTCGCCTGGGTTGGCCCATTGGGCGTGTTAATCAATCGCGGTTCTGCATCAGCCTCCGAGATCTTCGCGGCCGCAATCCAGGACTATGGTCGCGGGATCATTGTCGGAGAACCAAGTTTTGGTAAAGGCACCGTACAGACGGTGGTCAGTCTGGACCAATTTACCAGGAGCAGCAAGCCGCAATTGGGTGAGCTCAAGATGACGGTTGCGCAGTTCTTTCGAATCAGTGGCGGAACCACACAGTTACAGGGCGTAACCCCGGACATCGTCTTGCCAGGCTATTTTGATGGAGGCGATTTTGGAGAAGCCAGCTTTGACAATGCACTCCCGACCACGCAAATCGACCGAGCGGACTACATTGCATCCGGTGATTTTCGATCAGCACTCAATCTACTTTCTGCAAAACACGAGGCCCGCGCCAATGCTGATGCAGCGTATCAATACCTTCAGGAGGACATTGCTGATTTCAAGCGTCAGCGTCAAAAGAAGGAGGTTTCACTGAACGAAAACATCAGGCGCGCGGAGCGCGACGCACGTGAGGCGCGGCTCGCAGCTCGAAAGTTGAAAGACAAAAAGACCCCGGGCACTCCAGATGCAACCACTGCCGCCAGCGAAGACACCAGCACCGCAGATGATGGCCTGGAGTCAGACGAAAGAAATCTGGTGAAAGAACTTGCCCACGAAAAATCGCTCAAGGATGTGAAAGACATTTACCTCGTCGAAGCAGCGCACATCGTGAGCGACGCGGCCGGCTTGTGGAAGTCCGGCCCGCGCTTCGCTGGGGTTGATAAAGCGACCACACCGTCAAGATCGAGGCAAGCACTCCCTTGACTTGTATGTCTGGATGTTCCGGGAGGTCGTGATCAATTGGGGCATGGGGTGGCGCACTTTGGTCCACAAGCTATCTTTTGGCCCCGGACTCCATATCGCTAGGCGGATTGCCCAAATTCACAGTGGAGACC
This sequence comes from uncultured beta proteobacterium, assembly GCA_903958915.1. Taxonomy (GTDB): domain Bacteria; phylum Pseudomonadota; class Gammaproteobacteria; order Burkholderiales; family Burkholderiaceae_C; genus Allorhodoferax. The sequence goes on along the minus strand of CAJBVC010000643.1, from coordinate 2,313 downwards.
GGGGCTCCTGCCAACGGCGCCTTGTGTCGGGTGTCCCGCGGCGGAATCGGACTGTCGCCCGTCGCGCACAGAGCCTACCGGCATCGACTGCCCGCTGGGTTTGCCCACAAATCCCGCATGGCCTGCACAAACGGCGTTGCCACTGCCGCTTGAAGAGCGTCCATCCCAAGCTGCCGTCCTCCAACATAAACGCCATCAAAATCGCGCCCCGAGCCGGAAAACACCAGTGCGTCCAGCACATGATCCTGTGGAATGCCAAGCAACGCAGACGAGTTTGGATGGAGCGTCACGAAGTCTGCCCGCTGCCCAACAGCGATGCCTGCAAGTGGTCGCCCGGTCGCCATCGCCCCGCCCGAGAGCGCGGCTTCGAACAGGGCCGCTGCTGAACTTTCATGTTGTAGTGCCTGCGCGGCCACATTGCGTTTACGAAGACTCAAACGTTGCGAGTACTCCAGCAACCGCAGTTCCTCGACCCAACTGCGGCAGACATGGCTGTCCGAACCAATCGACCAGTTTCCCTGCACCGCCCCATAACCGGGAAGGTCAAACACGCCATCGCCCAGATTGGCCTCGGTGGTCGGGCAGATCACAATCGCGGCGCCGGTCTGGCGAATACCTGCCAACTCCGCCGGTGTGGTGTGGGTGGCATGGACCAAATTCCAGCGGACATCGACTGACACGTTCTCCAGCAGCCACTCAATCGGACGCATACCGGTATGGGAAATGCAGTCTTCCACCTCCTGGGTCTGCTCTGCGATATGGATGTGCACGGGTAGACGGGCCGAATGTGCGTAAGTCGCCATCTCGCGCAAGGCAAGAGGATCCACCGCCCGCAGGGAGTGCAAGGCAATGCCCACATGGATGGCCGTATCTCCCACCGTGTGGCGTTGCACCTCCTCCACGATGCGGGCAATGCTGTCCGGTGTGGAAGCAAAGCGGCGCTGATCCTCTCGCAAGCCGGTTGCGGTGAAGCCCGATCGCATATACAGCGTGGGTAACAGCGTGAGCCCGATGCCCGTGCGCTGCGCCGCCCGCACCAAAGCCAGGCACATCTCCGCAGGCTTGGCGTAGGCCGCGCCATCCACGTCGTTGTGCAGGTAGTGAAATTCGCAGACCTGGGTGTAGCCACCCGCCAGCAACTCGGCATAGAGCTGGCTGGCAATGGCTTCGAGCTGTTCGGGCGTGACGCGATTGGCGACGGCGTACATGCGCTCGCGCCAGCTCCAGAAATCGTCACGGGAATGGGCACCCATACTGCGCCGCTCGGTCAAGCCAGCGATGGCACGCTGGAAGGCATGGCTGTGCGCATTGACCAGGCCCGGCAGCACTGGCCCGCTCAAGCGAGTTGCACTAGCCTGTTGCTCAAGAGTCGCGCCCACCTGCACCAGGCTCCAGAGCCCGTTGGCTCCCACCTCGAGCAGGACGTCGCTTTCCCACCGACCCTGCACCCAGGCGCGGTCCGCCATAAACCGGATTGCTACATTATTCATAGCTTCCTACGCTTGCTGCCAGTGCGCTGGCGACCATTTTCTTTAACAAGGGTTGAATGCGTGCAGCGCGCTCTTCGTCATAGCCAAACGGCAACGCCTCCTGCATGTAAAGGCATTGGCACATCTCCAACTGCACTGCATGGACATGCTCCGCGGGTCGCCCGTATTGGCGCGTGATATAGCCCCCTTTGAATCGCCCATTGACTGCGGTAGACACCTGCGGGGTGGCTTCGCAAGCCTGCACCGCCGCTGTGGTGATAGCCGCGTGTGCGCTGGTGCCACCGGCCGTGCCGATGTTGAGATCGGGCAGTCGGCCTTCAAACAGCCAGGGAATCTCGGAGCGGATGCTGTGGGCATCCCACAGCAGAACCCGGCCAAACTGAGACCGCAGGCGCTGCAACTCGGCGGACAGCGCGTCATGGTAGGGCTGCCAGTACTGCACTCTGCGCCGCAGCCGCTCCGCCGCGTCGGGCTCCTTCCCTGCTTGGTAAAGGGCGTCCCCCGTGAAAAATCGGGTCGGGCAGAGCTCGGTGTTGGAGGCACCGGGGTACATGGGTGCGTCGTCGGGCGGGCGATTCAGATCGATGACATAGCGCGAAAAGCGTGGGGTCAACACGCTCGCGCCCAACTCGGGAAGGAAGTTGTAGAGCCGCGGCAGATGCCAGTCGGTATCTTCCACGCCCAGTGCACGTGGCACATAGTTGGCATGCAACTCTTGAGGGATCTCGGTGCCCACGTGGGGCATGCTGACCAGCAGTGGCACATGTCCCTGCAACAGCGTATGGGTGTTATGCGTCGTCATACGACTTTCCCTTGGAATACC
>CAJBVC010000642.1 GCA_903958915.1 uncultured beta proteobacterium | reverse complement strand
GATCTTGTTGGTTTCGGCCATTCCTTTCCATTCTTCCTTGGATTGGCCCCAGCCAGGCTCGTCCTGGCTTTTACCGATACCCAGGTCCTTGTCAATCCAGGGGATCAACGAGCCGCCCAAGGGAACACCAAAGTTGGCGGTCTCCGCGCCGCTCAGCGCACGCTGCTTGGCAATCACCTTGCGGTCAATTTCCAGAATGGCACTCTTTGGATCGTCCAGCAGGGATTTAACCTCGGCGTTGAGGGTGCCGTATTGCGTCAGCAGTTCGCGCATGTGCTGCGCGCCACCGCCAGAGGCTGCCTGGTAGGTCTGGGTGCTCATCCATTCAACCAATCCAGCCTTGTAGAGAGCGCCCACGCCCATCAGCATGCAACTGACCGTGCAGTTGCCACCGATCCAGTTGTTACCGCCTTTGCCCAGGGCGTTCTGGATGACCGGCATGTTGACCGGGTCCAGAATGATGACCGCATCGTCCTTCATGCGCAGGGTCGAAGCAGCGTCAATCCAGTGGCCACTCCAGCCGGAAGCACGCAATTTGGGGAACACTTCGGTCGTATAGTCGCCGCCCTGGGCGCTGATGATGATGTCGCAACGTTTGAGCGCTTCGATGTTGAACGCGTCCTGCAATACGGTTTCGTTCTTGGCCTGCAGGGGTGCTTTTCCACCCGAGTTGGACGTCGAGAAGAAAACCGGCTCGATGAGCGCAAAGTCGCCCTCGGTTTCCATGCGGTCCATCAGAACGGAGCCGACCATGCCGCGCCAGCCCACCAGTCCAACGAGATTGCCTACTTTCATGATTGCCCTTTCAGAATGTCAAAACAGGAAGTTTTCTTCTGCCCGGCTCGTCAGGCCGGAAGGGGCACGAACGAGCCAGGCTGCTTAGCCAGTAATGGTCGTCGTCTTGGTCACATTGCCTGTTACAGGCACAGCACCCGCGCGCAGCCCGACGCCATCCTTGTGGACCGCATGGGGAGGTGCATGAAACGATTGCATGGACCGGATTGTAATAGCCAGAATTACTTGGCCATTACAGTCGAGCCAGTACTAAAGGGCATCTACGACGGCCTGGCCCATCTCGCGGGTGGACACCTTGGTCGTGCCGGCGCTGTAAATGTCGGCAGTGCGCAGCCCCTGCTGCAACACTTTTTGTACCGCCGTCTCAATGCGCAGCGCCGCCTCCTCCTGGTTGAGACTGAAGCGCAGCATCATGGCCGCGCTCAAAATGGTTGCCAGCGGGTTGGCGATGCCTTTGCCAGCGATGTCGGGTGCGCTGCCATGACTGGGTTCGTACAGACCCTGGTTGCTGGAATTCAGACTCGCTGAGGGCAGCATGCCGATGGAGCCTGTGAGCATCGATGCTTCGTCGGAGAGGATGTCGCCAAACATGTTGCCCGTGACGACCACATCAAATGCCTTGGGTGCCTTGACCAGTTGCATGGCGGCGTTGTCCACATACATGTGCTGCAGTTCCACGTCCGGGTACTGGCCGTGCACTTCTGTCACCACATCCTTCCAGAACTGGAAGGTTTCCAGCACGTTGGCTTTGTCCACGCTGGTCACCTTTTTGTTGCGCTTGCGG
>CAJBVC010000641.1 GCA_903958915.1 uncultured beta proteobacterium | reverse complement strand
TGGGTCATCGGTGCAACTATCCGCTGCATCTGGGACTGACAGAGGCGGGCATGGGAGCTAAAGGTACCGTTGCTTCAGCGGCGGCGCTGGCGGTTTTGCTTCAGGAAGGTGTAGGCGACACCATTCGTGTTTCGCTCACCCCTGCGCCGGGGGAGTCGCGCTCGCAGGAGGTCGTGGTGGCTTCAGAGTTGCTTCAGTCGTTAGGATTGAGAGCTTTCGTACCCAGTGTGACAGCTTGCCCAGGATGTGGTCGCACAACAAGTACTACTTTTCAGGAGTTGACCCAGCAGATCGACGATTTCCTGCGCGCGAAAATGCCGGTGTGGCGTGAGCAGTTTCCTGGTGTTGAAGCGCTCAAGGTCGCGGTGATGGGTTGTATCGTGAATGGTCCGGGTGAGAGCAAGCACGCTGACATAGGGATCAGCCTGCCTGGCACCGGCGAAGCGCCGGCAGCGCCAGTGTTTATTGATGGCGAAAAACGCATGACGTTGCGGGGCGATGCCATTGCCTCCGAGTTTCAGGTGATTGTTGAAAACTACATTCAGCAGCGCTTTGGCGCGACTGCGCCTTCCTCCAACCCTTGAGAGTTTGCATGGTAGAAAAAGTGGCTGGCCGAAAGGCGGACAAACTGTTGGCCGTGAAAGGCATGAACGATATTGCGCCACCAGAGTCAGCGCACTGGGAGGCACTGGAGGATCGGGTCCGTGATCTCATGGGGCGATTCGCCTATCGCAATGTACGCACTCCGATCGTGGAGCCAACTGCCCTGTTTGTGCGTGGAACTGGCGAGACGACAGACATCGTCGAGAAGGAGATGTACTCCTTTGAAGACAAACTCAACGGCGAAGCACTGACCCTGCGCCCGGAGAATACGCCGGGCGTCGTAAGGGCGGCAATCGAACACAACCTCACCTATGACGGTGGCAAGCGCCTGTACTACATGGGCCCCATGTTCCGCCATGAAAGGCCGCAGCGCGGTCGGTACCGACAGTTTTACCAGCTCGGGGCTGAGGCACTGGGGTTTGCAGGGCCCGAAGTCGACGTTGAACTGATTCTTTTGGCCCATCAATTGTTTTCGGATCTTGGTTTGCAGAACGTTCGGGTCGAGATCAATAGTCTGGGGGTTGCGGCAGAGCGGCACGCCCACCGGGCAGCATTGATCAGTTACTTCGAACAAAATGCGGAACTACTGGACAGCGATGCCCGGCGCCGCTTACTTGCCAATCCGCTGCGAATTCTGGATACCAAGAACCCTTCCATGCAGGACTTGGTGTCGAAGGCGCCGCAATTGCTTGCTTTCCTTGGGGAGCAATCACTCAAGCATTTTGATGCGGTGAAGACCCTGTTGAGTGCCTGTGGCATTGCTTGGAATGTTAATCCCCGACTGGTACGCGGTTTGGACTACTATAGCCATACGGTGTTCGAGTTTGTTACCGATGAGCTTGGTGCGCAAGGCACTTTGTGCGGTGGCGGTCGGTACGATGGGCTCTTTGAATTGCTTGGCGGCAAGCCTACACCGGCAGTGGGGTGGGGTATGGGCATGGAGCGCGTTCTCGAACTGCTCAAGGAACAAGCGCGCTTGGGCGCGACACCTGTTCCGGATGCCTACGCAATTATTCCTTTTGCCGAAGCGATGCCCACGGCCATGCGCTGCCTTCAAGAACTTCGAAGTGCTGGTGTGAGCGTACAGATGCACGCAAGTTCCAATGCGCTCGGTGACGGCATGAAATCCCAGTTCAAGAAAGCGGACAGC
>CAJBVC010000640.1 GCA_903958915.1 uncultured beta proteobacterium | reverse complement strand
GGGTCACGCACCAGTTCGGACAAACGTCCCTGCCACTTGGCAAGCTCTTCCTTGTAGGGCTTTTCCTCCAGCGCCAGTTTCAGGTCCAGTTCGGAGAGCACATTGCGTCCATCCGTGTCCACCCGCACGATCGGTGCCACCGGTGTTTGCTGGCGCTGCGGGTTGGCCAAGCGGTCCTTCATGGCCGACAGCAGAATCTGGCCGACCGTGAGCGAGCGGTAGCGGTCACAGGTGCCTTCCACCACCACCCAGGGCGCCCAAGCCGTATTGGTGATGCGCAGCAAATGGCCCGCCACGTCCTGCAACTGGTCGTAGGTCTTGAGGCGATCCCAGTTCCATTGGGTGACACGCCACGCGGTCAGGGGGTCGCGCTCCAGCGCCTTGAGGCGTTTCTCCTGCCCGTCCTTGGTGAGGTGAAACCAGAATTTGAGCACCAGCGCACCCTCATTGACCAACATCGCTTCGAAACGATTGATCTGCTCGGCGCGAGCGTCCAACTCCTTGAGCGAGATCTCCCCCTGAATCCGCTCACGGATCGGGTCGGAATACCAGGAGCCTGCGAAAATGCCAACCCGTCCCTTGGGTGGCAGTGAGCGCCAATAACGCCACATCGCCGGACGCTCCGTCTCCTCGTCGGTGGGCTCGGCAAACGCCAGTGTGGTCAGGAAGCGTGGGTCCATCCACTCGTACAGCACGTTGATGGTTTCACCTTTGCCCGCCCCATCCTGGCCGCTGATCAACACCACCACGGGAATCTTCTTGTTCTCATACAGGTCCACCTGAGTTTCCAGCAGCGCCGCGCGCAGCACCGGGACCGCAGCGCGGTAGGCTACCTTGTCAATTTTGTGGCCAATTTCTGCGGATTCAAACATGGTGGTGCTCCATAGTTTTAGAGGGTATTGAAGCCTGCTCCAGTGGCGTGCAGGCGCTTTACAGTGGCAATGACGATATAGGACTCTTGGGCACTGAAGTGCGGAAACTGCTCCCGCAAAGCCATCAGCGCCAGATGGTCGTGGTGGTGATTGGCTGCACCGCCCCAACTGTTGGCAGGGTCAAAGAAAGGTTTCAGTGACTCGCACGCTGCAGGGAAACTCTCGCGCAGCGTCAGCATGGTGCGTCGCTCGGTAAAGGCCGAAGTAACTTCAGACATAGCCGCCCCTTTCTTAGGCCGTTCGCTCCATTCTAGGTCTGCAGAACCGATTCACGACCGAAAACCAGTCGTCTTTCTGCGCAGCGTCAAACTTTTGCCCCCTGCGGGCAGACCCAAGGCCAGCAATCAGTTCAGGGTGACTCGCAACTCTATGGCGCGAGAGGCAGCGCCGCTTGGTGCACTGGTGTACACGCCGGCCTGACTTGCCTGGCCTTGCGTTGCGATGGTGACCCATTCTCCGATCGGTGCACTCACGGTTGTGGCGGTTTGGCTACGCATCTGGCTCGGTAGTTCGGCTCCATTGCTGTCCTCAACGGCGGCGGTCAGGATTTCAATTTCGACCGACACGGGTTGCTTGGCACTGGTCCAGCGCGGGGTAACCACCATGCTTTGGCCCGCATCCATCCAGGTGACGGCATTGGTCATTCCGGTGCCACTGGATTGCCCGCTTGCTCCGATTTGGGGACCAACCGCCTGTGAGTCGATTCGCTGCGTCCATTGCACCGGCATGGACACATTGAAGCGAAGTGTGGCCTTTTCGCCATTGCGCACCACCACCCTTTGCGCCACCAGCGCAGCGGCGCGCGGCTGCGTTCCGACGACACTGGCTTGCGTGCGGTTGCCATCGCGGCTGTCCACCTGCCGAACTTCGATAACCAAATCGCGCTTGGGCAACTGGGCCTGTGCGGAAAGGAATGCGACCGACAGGAGGACGCCGGCGGCAAGAGACTTTGACAGAGAAGTGCGCATGGGAAGCACTCTACTCCAGAGCCAGGCGGGCCGCCAGCAATTCAATAGTTTGGCTTTGGTGTCGATACATCAGAGAACAGATAAAACCTTTGGAGGTGCTTATGCAAGGAAACTGGAGCATTGCCTGGCTGCGCAAGGCCGCCGAACAAGGCCAGCCCGAAGCACAATTCAAGTTTGCCTTGTGCTGTGCCGACGGTCAGGGGATGCCGCGGGACCGGATGCGCGCCTATTTCTGGTTGCTGCTGGCCGCTACCCAACTGCCGACGCTGGCTGCACGGGCGCGAGATGATCTGCAAAACAGTCTCACACCGGCCCAGTGTGCCATCGCGAAAAACGCCGCCAGTCGCTGGAAACCGTGCTGAGGAGACTGGGCGGAAGATCGTTTTGCGCAGGTAAAGGAGGAGCCCAAAGGGCGGGGGACACGGAGCAGAACGGTCTGCCGATCAGGCTTCGAGGCGTGCCCTGGCGACTCAAGCCTTGACCTTGAGCAGACTGCCTGCCATCTGGTCGGTGGCCTTAAAAACCGCCAGATTCGCCAAAAACGCATTCTTGGCTTGCAACTGGGACACCACGTCTCGCTCCAACGCGCTGCCTTCTGCACTGGCTGGCGCGGTACTTGCCACCACGCCGCCTTGCGGCTGGGCCTCACGCACCACTTCCTGCCGACGAAAGCCTGCAGTGGACTGGTTGGCAATATTGTGCGCAGAGGCATTGAGCGCCACCTGTGCGGCGTTCATCCCGGAAAGCGCGATGGAAGCGGTGGTTGCCATGAAAAGAAGTCTCCAGCAGGTACGACGATCACCATTGAAACACAGTCTTGTGCTTTTTGCCATGGCAAGCCTCGGCAGCGAGCACGTATAGTCGCACCCACGGAGGGTGCAATGATCGATGGTCTGATTGCTGGAAGAATTTATGGCGAACCCGAGCAACGCCGGGGCAAAGGCGACAGCCCGTTTGTACTCGCAAAAGTACGCGCCACCACCCATGAGGGCGAAACCCTTTTCGTCAATGTGATCGCCTTCGACGACGCACCTCGTGCTGCACTGTCAGCCTTGCGCGATGCAGACTCCGTGGCTATCGCGGGGAGTCTTATCCCAAAAGTCTGGACCGACAAACAAGGCAACACCAAGCCCGCGCTGGACTTGATTGCCCACCGTGTGCTGCCAGTTGACGCGAACGCCAATGACTAAAGGATAGTCGCAGGGACGTTTGCTGATGGCCTGTGGGTAGGTCAGCGGGTACGGGTGACCTTGTGCAGGTGGCGCGGCTCGTCCGGGTTCAGCCCACGCGAGCGCGACAAGGCTTCCACCATGGGGTAAAAACTCTGAATTACCGAGATCGGGTCCAGGTCCGGGCACTGCGTGGCCTGCACGGGGAGATTGGCACCGGGCGTGCCCGACGGTGCTGCGAGCAGAATGCGTGCCCCACGATCACGCATGGCATCTGCCAGTTCCAGCAGACCGGTCTGGGCCGGGCCCCGTGGTGCAAAGATCAGCAGCGGATAACCGTTGTCGAT
>CAJBVC010000639.1 GCA_903958915.1 uncultured beta proteobacterium | reverse complement strand
TTCGCCAAAGCGCAGGACTTTGAAAACACCTACACAAACTTGCTCCCCAGTTTGAATCTGCGCATGAAAGCCAGCGACAAGCTGCAATTCCGTTTTGCCTATGCAGAGGCCATGTTCCGGCCAGACTTCTCGCAGATGCAGGCTTACACCAGGCTGTCGCAGGATGTAAAGACAACGGCAGACCCGGTAACGAAGGCAATCAATGTTGATAGTGTCAAGCTTAGTGGCGAATCGGCTGGCAATGCCATGTTGAAACCCGTCACTTCAAAGCAGTTCGACCTTTCTGCGGAGTGGTACTTCGCCCCGGCCGCCTCATTGACTTTTGCGGTGTTTGACAAGAAGTTGCAGGACATAGTTGTTACCCAGTCCAGCAACTTCGCCATACCTGATGCCACAGGAAAGATGCAGAACTTTGCCATTACTTCGCCGACCAATGGAGCCAGCGGTACAGCACAGGGCTTTGAAATCGCCTATCAGCAGTTCTATGAAAACCTGCCAGAAATGTTGAAGGGTTTCGGGGTTCAGGCAAGCTATACCTTTGTTGATAGCAAACGCTCGCTGTACAACCCCGTTACTGCAGCGTACTGTTCTGGCGGTGATCAAAGCAATACCAATTTCAACCTTTGGAACAATGGTTGCGATACGGATGGTCGCACTTTCGGTGACCTGCCACTTCAGGGTTTGTCTCGTCAAACCATAAACCTGGCGCTGATGTACGAAAACGGCCCAATCTCTGCAAGGTTGGCGTACAACTGGCGTTCGAAGTACCTTGAAGGAGTTCAAAACTCTTGGGGCACCCGCTTCGGTGATGCCTTGGATACAAACCCAAACAGCCCAGACTTTGGCAAACGTAATGTGTACTATGCGCTCCCATTGTGGGCAGACTCCTACGGTCAAGTTGACGCATCGTTCCTCTACAAAGTGACCAAAGATCTGACCGTTGGCATGGAGGTGCAGAACCTTACCAACTCGGTATTCAAGCAGGTCATGCAGCAGCACGTTGGCGACATCAATCACGCATGGATTGCTTCAGGCCCGCGTTACAGCGCTAATTTGCGGTATACCTTCTAAAGGATGGAATACTGAAACGGCGCCTTGTTGTGTTCAGTGACTAAAGGAACGGCAACCTACTATGGCAGATTGCCGTTCCTTTTAAGCAGCTAAAAAAGAACTGAGGGTGAAGTATGAAGGTAAAGACGTGCTTGCTTTCCATGGTGCTTTGCATTGCAATGGGCAGCAACGCAGCTGCAGCAGACGGTCCCACAACGCATGCCGAGGCATGGCAAAACAGTATTGGATGGTGGTCCGAAACCAATGTTCCCGACTTTGATAAGAAGAGGATTGATCAGCAATTGCCTCTGGTCAAGGTGCAGGGTAACAAGTTTGTCAATGACAGGGGTGATGTGGTTGTGTTTCGCGGGGTGAATATTTCAGACCCTGACAAGCTCGTGAAAGAGGGCCACTTCACGCGCAAGCACTTTGAGGTTATCAAATCCTGGGGCGCCAACGTAGTCCGCATCCCGGTGCACCCCGCTGACTGGCGGGCGCGAGGAAAAAACGGCTATTTGCCAATCCTTGACCAGACCATTGCATGGATCAACGAACTCGGCATGTACAGCATTGTGGACTGGCACTCCATGGGCAACCTGAAGTCGGACATGTACCAGGCCCCCATGTACTACACCACCAAGGCCGAAACCTTTGATTTCTTCCGTGTGGTGTCGGCACGCTACCAGGGCGTCAACTCGGTGGCCATGTATGAAATCTTCAACGAGCCAACCCTGTTCCATGGGCGGCTGGGCATTTTGAGCTGGCCCGAATGGAAGGCCATCAATGAAGAGGCTATTACCATCATTCAGGCGCACAACCCCGCGGCCATCGCACTGGTGGCGGGTTTTAACTGGGCTTACGACTTGACACCGATTGCGACAGCACCCATCGAGTTCAGTAACGTAGCCTATGTCAGTCATCCCTATCCTATGAAGGTTGGCCCACCCTTCGAAGCCAACTGGGAACGTGATTGGGCATTTGTAGCTGACAAGTACCCGGTCATAGCCACGGAAATCGGTTATCAGTTGGCTACCGACAAGGGTGCGCATGTTCCCGTGATTGACGATGGCAGCTATGGCCCAAGAATCACCGATTTCATGGCCACAAAAGGGATCAGTTGGGTCGCTTGGGTGTTTGATCCCGATTGGGCGCCGCAAATGATCAAGGACTGGAACTACGCACCCACAATGCAGGGCGAGCATTTTCGCGCAGTGATGCTTAAGGCTAGTGGGAAATAGTGTGCTCTGGATTCGAAACTCTACTTCGTTATTGCGCATGTGTGAGTGCATGGGAGCGCTATGAACGCAAGGTGGTCCTCGGCTCAGTTAGCCATTGCAGTAATTCTGGCAGCCGCACCTGGGGCAGTATTTGCGCAACACACCTTTGTTCACCCCGGCGCAGTCAATGGAAAAGCAGAACTTGAGAAGGTGCGGCAGCGTATCCAAAGAGATGCTTCTCTATGGAGCAGCGTTGGAAAATACGGTCCTCTACGTGCGCTGGCCACGCCTCACACCAAGGTTGAGGCGCCATGCAACGCGCAACGGTGCGCGGAAGTGGCAAAGGCCGATGCCAAAAAAGCCTATGCCAATGCGCTTGCCTGGTACTACACGGGTGATGCGCAATATGCCGACAATGCCATGCAGGTGTTTCGCGTCTGGACCACCCGTTTTGAGGGGTACAAGGTTGTCCCTGGTGTCAGTGGTCAGTCACAGTTGAACGCCGGGTGGATCGGTGCATTGTTTGGCTCAGCGGCTGAGGTTTTGCGCAGTTATGCAGGGTGGAGTGAAAGAGAACAAGACGCCGTCAAGTCCATGTTTGCTACACGCTTTTATCCGGCATTGCATCAAGAAAGCGAATGGAATGGCAATAACGATCTGACACAGATAGATGCGCTGATGAACATCGCTGTATTTTCTGAAAATGAAGCGTGGTTGAACGAAGCTAAGGATCGACTGCGTCGCCGCAATCCGCGGTTCTTCTTCCTGTCATCCGATGCAGGCATTGACTATGAATCGACAAGCCTCTCGTGGTACAAACCCACTCATTGGGTGGCGGGGGTCACACAGGAAACCTGTCGTACAAATGTGACGCCCCCCAACGATAACGGGCACCACACCCAATACGCGCTGGCATCGGCATTACGCGCAGCAGAGGTGGCATGGAACCAAGGTGACCGTAGTGTGTATTCCGAAAACCAGACCCGGTATACAACTGCCATGGAGTTGCTTGCACTTCAGATCACCTCCGGCAACATGCAAGGGGTATGCGCTGACAACAAAACTACAGCAAGTCTATTTGATACGTGGACGATTGGCTACAACCACTACCATCGTCGTATAGGACTTGCTCTGCCAAACACCGGGAAGCTTCTTGAAAATCGTGACGCCCGTTTCTTCTGGTCGGACTGGAATATCTTTTATGAAAGCCTCACCCACGGTGAATAGGCGATTTGGGAGCAAAGTACATGAGCGGTAAACCTATCAGGAAGATTGTGATTGTCGGAGGCGGTTCCGCGGGTTGGATGACCGCCGCACCCTTGGCGCAACGGCTTCCACCGGAATGCGAAATCACACTTATCGAATCACCCGAGATCGGCATCATCGGGGTGGGTGAGGCAACCTTGCCGACTATCCGTTTTTTCAACAAGGCTCTCGGCTTAGACGGGACGGATTTCGTCAGGAAGACACAGGCCACGTTCAAACTTGGAATCGAGTTCAAGGACTGGGGTCACATTGGGAACCGCATTTTTCACGGCTTTGGCGATTACGGTCCAGCCATTGAAAACCGATCACCCCACATGCACTGGTTACGCCTGTCGCGTGCTGAAGTTAACTTCCCACCGCTTGGAGACTTCTCTGTTGCTGGTGTCATGGCGCGCAACATGCGGTTTGCACCGCCTTCGGGCGAACAGGCTTCTGCGAAGAATGCTTTCTCCTATGGCTTTCACTTTGACGCAGGACTCTATGCGGCGCATTTGCGTGACTACGCTATGCAACGGGCCGTCAAGAGAATAGAAGCGATGATCGTTGAGGTTGAACTGCATCCCGATACTGGCTTTATTGAGGCCGTTCTCTTGCGCGACGGGCGTCGTATTGAAGGTGATCTCTTTATAGATTGTTCCGGGTTTCGCGGACTGCTCATCGAAGGTGCCCTTAAGGCCGGGTATGACGACTGGAGCAGCCAATTGCCATGCA
>CAJBVC010000638.1 GCA_903958915.1 uncultured beta proteobacterium | reverse complement strand
AGGGTGAGCACGCAAAGGCCATCGCCCATCACGTTTTCTCTTGATACTCTTTCCGCCTGCACCTCGATGCAGCGCTCATAAACGTTTCGTACGAAGCGTCCATTTGCGGTGGTGTGTCCGGCCTCAAACGCCTCCGTAAGATGATCCATCAGAAACTCCTCAGCAACGCCCTCGAGCGCATACTCGGAATCTCTGCAAAACGTCGCAAATATCGCCAGCAGATCCTTCGGCGCGTAGTCATTGAATTGAACATAGTGATTGAATCGCGAACCCAAACCAGGATTGCTGTGAATGAAGCAAGTCATTGGTGCTGTGTAGCCGGCCACAATGACCACCATTTCCGCCCGCAGGTCTTCCATTGCTTTCAGCAGGGTATCGATCACCTCTTTGCCAAAGTCATTTTCAGCTTGCCCCTCTGCCAGTGAATAGGCTTCATCGATAAAGAGCACCCCACCGCGAGCGGACTCCAGGACCTCGCGCGTCTTGATTGCTGATTGGCCAACGTAGCCAGCAACCAGTCCGGACCGGTCCACTTCAACGATGTGACTTGAGGGAATCACGCCGAGCGAGCACAGGACTTCGCCAACGATTCGCGCGACAATCGTTTTTCCGGTTCCGGGGTTTCCGGTAAATACGAGGTGGTGGGAAAGACCCGTAACGGTCTTGTAGCCAGCGTGTTCCCGCGAATGCTGTACCTGGACGAAGTCAAATATCCTTCGTAGTTGCTTCTTGACGTTTTCTAGCCCAACGAGTTTGTCAAGCTGGCCCATGATTTCGCTATACGGCTTGTTGATGAGATCTTTTGTGGGCAACGGTTCACCAAATGCTAACTCCATGTCGGTCGGCAGAATTGTCTGCAAGTCAGACTTGGACGGATGTTCCGTTGCACAGATTCGTTGCGCATGCGCTTCTATGATTTTTTCAAACAGATTTCGCACGAAACGTGCGTTGGCAAACCCTTCTTTCTGTGCCTGTATCTGGCGTTCAAAGATTTTTGTAATGCCGTAGTGTGTTGATGGGTCGGTAACATACGAATGCTCCGCAAAGAAATTCAGCAGTATCGCTAGCAGTTCCGCGGGTGTGTAGTCTGGAAACCGTACGTAGCGGTTGAAGCGCGAGGCAAGTCCTGGATTGGACTTCAGAAACATGGCCATCTCATTGGTATAGCCGGCCACGATGACGACCAGATCTTCGCGGTGGTCTTCCATGAGCTTCAGAAGTGTTTCGATGGCTTCCCGGCCAAAATCCTGTGATCCTGTTCTTGCCAGGGCATATGCCTCGTCGATAAACAATATTCCACCGATGGCAGACTCCACGATGGCCTTCGTCTTCAGTGCTGTTTGTCCAATGTAAGGGGCAACCAGACCTGAGCGGTCAGTTTCAACGATTTTCTCGGTTTTTAGAATTCCAAGGCGCTTGTAAAGCCCTGCGATGATTCTTGCGATACTTGTTTTGCCGGTACCCGGATTTCCCATAAACACCAGGTGTCTGGATGGCCACATGGGTGTACGAAGACCCAGTTGCGCGCGAAGTTTTTGCACTTGAAGGTAACTGGCCTGGCGCAATACCTCCTGACGCACGCCCTCTAGTCCAATCAGGCCCTTGAACGCAGACCCAAGGAATTCACTCACCGATTGATCTGTCTTGACCGGATTGTCCAGGGGAAACAGGGCTGTGCATTTGGGCTGATCTGTTTCCAGAACCGCTGGCCTGATGGCCTGCCTGCGCTGCAATTCCGTGAGCCTTTGCTTGGCTGCAGAAAACTCCTGATCTGCCGCCTGTTGGTAGAGCGATCGTGCCCGATCGAGGTCCTGCTGGACGCCCAGACCGTTCTCGTACAACCACCCCAAATTGCTGCAGGCTTCCGCAAAGTTCTTGGCAACGGCACGGCGATTCCAATAGATGCACCGCTCGTAACTGATGGGAACACCCATACCGTGTTCGTAGATCAGTGCAAGTGCAGATTGCGCTTCTGGCATGCCATTTTCGGCAGCGCATGTGTACCAGTCGAGCGCCCTCTGTGAGTCCTTCCCAACGCCCCGTCCATTTGCGTAGGCAAACGCCAGGTTGTACTGCGCGAGGTAATCTCCCTGATTCGCCGCCAATTGAAACCAGCGTGCTCCTTCGGCCGCGTCTTCCGGTACGCCTTCGCCGGTTTCATAGTGATAGCCCAATTGGCGTTGCGACGGTGCATCACCCAACTCGGCAGCAATGCGCAGTCGCCGGATTCCTTCGGCATCGTTCTTGGCAACACCGCGGCCGTGCAGGTACGCGTAGGCCAAGTGACGTTGAGCTTCGACAGTGCCATGCTCAGCGGCTCGTTCAAACCATCGGGCAGCCGACACCTCATCCCGCTCGACACCAAGTCCGCGGGCATATCGCAGGCCCAGGGTAAATTCGGCTTGCGCGTCGGGTTTTGCTGACGCGGTGCCCTTTGCCAGCTTGCGCAGCTCCGTTACCGCAATCGCTTTGTATTGCTTTGTTGGCATACATTGTCACCGGCCGCTGAAGTGTCGTGAAGTGTCGTGAAGTGTCGTATTGCACGGTGAACTTGGCACTATCGCGAACTTTTGCATATCGGCTTATTTTGATACTAGGTACCTTTCTCGGAGAAGACAAATCCCCCGGATAACTGAAACGGAGGTATCACTTATTGGCACGGTCCTGGATCAAACACGGTGCCTTGGCCGCAGACAAGCTTTGGTCAGTTTCACAAGAGATCACTGGCACGAATTACCGAGACGACTTCAGTGCGATAAAATCCGGCTATCCATTTTGTATAAGAGCGAGAAAGGCACACTGGTTATGACACCGCGAACTCCCTCGGCGACATTCTTTAGCGAATAAGGCCGCAAGTCCGCGCGCCTTGTGCGCAGCTAGCTACCAAATTCATAGT
>CAJBVC010000637.1 GCA_903958915.1 uncultured beta proteobacterium | reverse complement strand
GACGGCCAGCCCCACGGTGGAATGCATCACCAGGGGCGAAATCACGCCGGCCACGATGCCGTTGGCGGTCGACCCCACAAACATCTGCAGGCTCGAGGCCATGCCCCGTCGTTCGGGATGCAAGTCCAGCACCAGCAGCGTGACCACCGGCACCATCAGTGCCCATCCAAACGAAAAAATACCCAGTGGCAGCAAGGCCCAGCTCACATGTGCCTTGAGCATCAGGTTGGCCACCAGGTTGATGACACCGATGACCAGCATGATGAGAAATCCATTGCGAATCTGTCGCTTGGGCAGAATCTTCCCCGCAACCCTCCCGCTGACCATGGCGCCACCCATGATGCCGCCGATGGTGATGACAAAGCACCAGAAAAACTGCTGTGGCTCCAGTTGCAAAAGCTCACCCAAAAACACCGGCGCGCTCAGGATATACAAAAACATGCCATTGAACGGCACCCCACTGGCTAACGCCAGCAGGAAGAAGCGCGGGTCGGAGCCGAGCTTCCAGTAACCGGCCATCAGGGGCCGCGGGTGAAAGTGCTGGCGTTGGGATACATGCAGGGTCTCGGGCAACAGGCGGTAAATGGCAACCCACAAAACAACGCCAAGACCTGTCAGGAACCAGAAGATGCCGACCCAGCTGACATGGTTGAGCATCCAACCCCCGATCATGGGCGCAATCGCCGGGGCAATTCCAAAGAAGATGGTGACCTGGCTCATCACCTTTTGCGCCTGGGACGGGGGATACATGTCTCGGATCACGGCACGCGACACCACGATACCGGCACCGGTCGACAGCCCCTGCATTCCTCTGAAAAAAATAAGCTGGCCAATGCTGTGCGACATCGCACAACCAACTGAAGCCACCGTAAAGGCCGCCAGTCCCCAGAGCACCACGGGCCGTCGCCCGAAGCTGTCCGAAATGGCACCATGAAACAGGCTCATGAAGGCAAAGCCGAACAGGTAGGCCGACAGGGTCTGCTGCATCTGCACCGGCGAAGCGTCCAGCGACTTGGCAATGTCGGCAAATGCCGGCAAATAGGTGTCGATGGAAAACGGCCCGAGCATGCCGAGCAGCGCCAGCAGAATGGCAAATGCCCATTGAGGGGCTTGCCAGAGCGACTTCGCGTCCGGGTTCACCGCACGCCCCGGCGCTGCGCCATGTCCAAGCTCATGGCTGCCACTTCGTCTGCACCCAGTGCTGCCTGCGCTGCCGGGTACACCAGAGCTTCTTCATCAACGATATGCTGTTCATAGAGGGCGGCAAAGCTGTCGAGTGTAGTGGTCTGCTCCATGTTCAGTGGTGCCGCAGGAGACACTGGCGGCGTGGCTATGGCCAGCAAAACCACCCTGGCTGCGGCCCAGCGCACTTCCATCTGTCGATGGTCATGCTGGAGCCTGCGAACTACCGCATGCAACCGCGCATCGACACCCTCCAGCAAGGGCGGGAACACATGCAACTCTTCATCTTGGTGGTGCAATGGTGCAGCAAGGTCAAAGTAGCGCAGCACATCGCCCGACGCCTGTACCGTCTCGGCACTCGGTCCATACTCCAGCAGGTGCTGTTGCAAGCGGCGCAACAGGTCAAGGCTGCGGTGGACCCGTTCGTGGCAAGCTACCAGCATCTCAAACGGCGCATCCAGCCCCACCGCCGGTGTGCGTAACCCTGGCAACGCCACGTGGGCAGCAGAACCCTTGTCAATTCCCATTCGAAGCAGCCACCTGCAGGGTATCCACATAGTCGCCCATCTGCGGGCGCAAGCGTACGGGTCGCGCGACCAGCACAGTCCCCACACTGATGAAACACAACGCATGGTCACCGGGTGCCAACGAAAACAGGGCGCGCAAGCCTTGCGCCTTGAGCGCCTTGCCGCTGGTCAACGCAGACCCGAAACCCAGCGCAGTGGCCATCAGCAGGACGTTCTGAATTGCACAGCCGGCCGACACAATGCGCTCGGACAGATCGATATCCGGGTTACCACACTGCCCATCCACCACCACCAGCATCAGCAGGGGCGATCGATAGGCCTTCTCACGTGCTTGCGCCACCTGCGCCTGCGTGGCAGAAGCGTCGCGCTCCAGCAGCGCATCGGCAAACACCTGTGCCAGTCGGGCGCGAGCGGCATCTGGCACCACGACAAATCGCCAGGGTAAAAGCTGCCCATGGTCGGGTGCACTCGCTGCGGCCTCCAGAATCTGCTGCAGTTGCTCGGTGTCAGGACCGGGCGCCAAGAGGCGTTTGGGCAAAATCGTCTGGCGCGACTGCATCAGCGCCGACGCCAGAATGGCTTGTTCGTTTTGCGAACTCACCCGCCAATGTCACCCGCAGGAGCCGGTGTGGCCACACTGGGTGCAGTAATCACAGCCGTCCTTGCGAATGACGGCATGCGCGCCGCATTCGCCACACTTCTTGCCGGCCATGACTGGCAACGGTGCAGAGGCCAGCGCACTTTCCTGTCGGGGCAGCAATCCATCTGAATCGCCAATACCGTCGGTTGCGCGCCGGTTGTAATCGTGGGTTTGTGCGCTGATGCGCTGGGCCTGGATGTTCTGGATGGCATAGGCCACAGCCGCCACCTCCGAGTCGTGCCACATGGGAACTTGGGTTCCGTCGTCCTTCAGATGGGTTCCCAAACGCACCGGACCGCGGTCCCACGCCACCTTGCGCATATCGCTGAGCGCGCGCTCCAGAAAGCCACCCCGTGCCGCAAGCGACAGCAGGCGCATGCTCGAAGTGATCCACTGCTGCGACTCACCACTTTGCCCCACCGGCATGAAGAACTCAATCGCGCGGTCCACCGTGCTGTCGCCATTGGCAGTAGGCACCGGCAGGAACGACACCAGCAAGTACAGCGTCTTGTGTCCTTCCTGGGTCCAGTAGTCGATCTTCTCGGCCACGGCCGACAGCGCACCCTTGGGCCGGCGCTCAATCACCGTGCGCATCGGGTCGATCACGGGCGCGGGTGGCGGTTTGGGTGCGTCCACCTTGGGTGCGTCCACATGCAACACCGAACCCAAAATGGCATTGGGCCGGTAGGTCGCCAAACCTTTAAGTCGTGCGCGCCAAGCCTGCTGGTAGAGCCCCTTGAAGTCGTCATAGGGGTATTCCGCCGGCACATTCACCGTCTTGGAAATTGCTGTGTCGACAAAGGGCTGCACCGCTTCCATCATGGCGATGTGGTTGGTGGCAGACATGTCCAATGCGGACACAAAATACTCAGGAAGATTGTCGACATCGCCGCCGAGTTCGCGGTACATGCGCCAGGCGTGGTCTTCCACCGCGTACTCGCTGGTAGTGCCATCGGACTCGCGCTTCTTGCGGCGGTACATCCAGGAGAAAGGTGGCTCAATGCCGTTGGAAGCGTTGTCGGCAAAGGCCAGGCTCACCGTGCCGGTGGGCGCAATGGACAACAGGTGGCTGTTGCGAATGCCATGGGTACGGATGGATTGCTGCAAGTCGGCTGGCAGACGGCTCGCAAAGGTGCCGGACGCCAGATATCCGTCGGCATCAAACTTGGGGAAGGCGCCTTTCTCCTGCGCCAGCGCCACGGATGCGGTGTAGGCAGCATCGCGCATGCTGGTCGCAATGCGAGCTGCCATGGCGCGCCCGTCCGCCGCGTCATAACGAAGGCACAACATCGCCAGCACATTGCCCATGCCGGTGAATCCAACGCCGATGCGGCGCTTGGCGGCAGACTCGTCGCGCTGCTGCTGCAACGGCCAGAAGGTGACATCGAGCACGTTGTCCAGGGCACGTACCTGAATGGCGACCGACTTCTCGAACGCCTCAAAATCGAACGCGGGCAATCCGTCGAATCCGAACGGGTGGCGCACAAATCGCGGCAGGATGATGGGACCCAGATCACAGCACCCGTACGACGGCAGCGGTTGCTCGCCACACGGATTGGTTGCTTCAATCTTTTCGCAGTAGTGAAGGTTGTTGTCCCGGTTCATGTGGTCCAGGAACAGGATGCCTGGCTCGGCAAAATCGTAGGTCGACTTCATCACCGTATCCCACAACTCACGCGCCGCAAGTTTTCTGTACACCCACATACCGTCTGCGCGCTGGTAGGCGCCTTGAGACATGAGTGTCACGCCAGGCTTGGCCTTGTGAACCAGCTCCCACGCCTGGTCTGCGTCGAGTGCCTGCATGAAAGCGTCTGACATGCCTACCGACACATTGAAATTGTTCCAGCGGCCTGGCGTGCGCTTGGCCGTGATGAACTCCAGCACATCCGGGTGATCAATGCGCAACACGCCCATCTGTGCGCCGCGGCGAGCGCCTGCACTCTCCACCGTGGAGCATGACTGATCAAACACATTGATGTAACTGCACGGGCCGGATGCCATCGATGCCGTGGCCTTGACTTCGGCACCACGGGGGCGAATGCGTGAAAAGTCGTAGCCCACACCGCCGCCACGGCGCATGGTTTCGGCGGCCTCACGTAAAGCCTCATAAATCCCGGGATAACCGTCCGCATCCACACCCTGAATGCAGTCCCCTACCGGCTGCACAAAACAATTAATGAGCGTCGCTTGAATGGCCGTGCCGGCCGCGCTCATGATGCGTCCTGCACCGATAGCACCGGCGTGCAGATTCTCCAGAAAAATGGCCTCGTACTTGGCACGCAGTGGCTCTGCCTCCGCAGAGGCCAGCGAACGGGCCACGCGAACGTACAAGTCTTCAACGCTGGTTTCTCCGGGTTTGAGGTATTTTTCCTGCAGCACGTCCTGGCTGATGGGTTGGGTGGGAAGCAGCAAGGGGGAATGTCCTAGTTTGTCGCGTTTCATAGTGGAATGTCTCTTCAAAATGGGTGGCGTTGCGCCTGAGCTGAATCGTAGCGAAAACCAGCTTTGTTTACCCGCCACAATCGAAAAATATCCCCGCCGAGACACCCTGGTTTTCTGCTAGCGTTTGCAGATTCCCCAGTGAAAGCTATTCAATTTGTAGCTGTCCACGCAGGTCCCGCAAGGGCTCAGGCCATAAATCGAAGTCAAAGTTTCGGCCGACCCCGGAAAACCCTGAATTTGCTCGCCAAAAGTGGTTCGACTGCTGCCAAAGCAACACAGGGTTTACCCTGGTTCCCGTACCGTACCCCAGCGCATTGAACGTCAACGCAGAACCAGCGGCCGACTTCCGCACCTTGCGTCGAAACGCGCGTCAAACCGCACTGCACTTGCAACGGCAGCAACTTTCCTCAACGTATAGGCACAAAAACGCATCGTTTCTTGACATCATCCTGCATCGATGTCGTCTGCGCTTACAGATGCGTCTGCTACTGCACCAGCGGCGAGTCAGCACCCTGCAGGTCAATACCCTCTATTGTTGCAGCGCCAACCAGTAGACTCATGTACTGGTGCAGTGCCCGGGCACGCGACTGCAATGCCAATTGCGCGGCAATACGCGCCTGTACCTGGTCATAGGTCTTTCGGGTGCCTTTGCGACGACCCAGAACTTCGATGATGTGAAAACCATAGCGCGTATGCACCAACCGTGGATGCACGCCCATACCCCACTGGGAATGCTTTTGGTGAAACAACTCGTTGGCGAGCTCCGGCGCACAATCGTCGGGGCCGATCCAGCCCAGATCGCCGCCCTGTGTGCTGGTGGGGCAGTTGGACAATTCGCCGGCAAGCTGTGAAAACAGCTCTGGATTGGCATCCTTGCCGAGCAGTCGCAACAGTGCCTTCTCAGCATGAACCGCCAACGCATGCACGTTGACCCCGGGCGTGACCGCAAACAAGATGTGGCGCACATGCAGTGCCTGGTCCACGACAAACTGTGCCTTGTTCGCCTCGAAGTAGCGCTGGCATTCTTCCTCGGTGGGTTGCGGGGTTACCACCGTTTGGTCGACCATCGCCTCCACTACCCGACGGTCGGCATCCGAAAGCGCTGGTGCGATGGGCCCAGCATGGTAAGGCAACAAACCCGCCTTGACGGCTTCCTGACGCAGCAGCTCGGTGTGCGCAATTTCACACAAGGCGGAGGTGTCGACTTCGAGACCCGGAGTAACTAAAGCAATGCCATTGACGCTAGGCGATGCTTGTTCGAGTGCGCCGCCGCCAGCGGAACACTGGCACGCACTGCTACCGCAATCGGTTGGGGAAGTTGTCGTGTTCACAGCTCACTCCCCTTCAGTTCTGGCGCTGGCTCAGCGGCGTGCTCGGTGTCATGCCCAGACGGCGGCTACGCACCAGCTGGTACGGACGCACGACATACGCGAGCACACCCACACCACTCCAGATGTGAACCAGTCGGGTAAACGGGAACAGCAGAAAGATCGTCATCCCCAGGAACATATGGGTCTTGAAAATGAACCCGGCATCGGCCAGCAGTTCGACCGCGCCACCGCGGAACGTCAGGACGCGCTGCGCCCATTCGGCCAGCTTCATCATCATGCTGCCGTCCAGGTGCTGGGCGGATAGGGGTACGGTGGCCAAACCCAGCGCCAGCTGCAACCACAGCAGAACCAGCATCATGATGTCACTGGTTTTCGAGTTAAGCCGAATGCGGTCGTCACTCAGGCGGCGATGCAGAAGAATCGACACACCGATGAAACCCAGCACCCCGAAGAACCCGCCCGACACCATCGCCATGATCTGCTTGTTGCCAGCGCT
>CAJBVC010000636.1 GCA_903958915.1 uncultured beta proteobacterium | reverse complement strand
CCGGCAAATTGCTGGAGCAGATGGTTCCCGCGATTCGCAAGACGGCGGATTTGGTGCAGGAGATCTCGGCCGCGTCGAGCGAGCAGTCCAGCGGTGTGGGTCAGATCAACAGCGCCGTGGGCCAGTTGAACCAGACCACGCAGCAAAACGCATCCAGCTCCGAAGAACTGGCCGCGACATCCGAGGAGATGAGCAGCCAGGCCGAGCAGTTGCAGCAAACCATGACGTTCTTCAAGGTGGAAGGCTCGGGCCACACCCGTGCACCCGCACGCAAGAGCGCCGGTGCGAAGCCCGCAACCGCCAAGCGCCCGGCACCCAAGGCCGGCGGTGCAAAAGCAGTCGCTTCCGCTGACGATATAGACGAATCGGTGTTCTCCAAATTCTGAGGAGCAGCCTCATGAACGCATTGGCTAAGACCGAAGGTAAACCGCAGGCCCTGATGGGTGCGCACGCCACGGCGGCGGCCGCCGCAGCGGCTGCTGCAGCGCCGGTGGAGCAAAAGCAGTACCTGACCTTCATGCTCGGTGGCGAGATGTTCTCGATTGGCATTCTGTGCATTCGGGAAATCATCTGGTACGCCAACCTGACCGAAGTACCCATGATGCCGGCGTGTATTCGCGGCGTCATCAACCTGCGTGGTGCGGTGGTGCCAGTGATGGACTTGTCCAGCCGCTTTGGCAAACCGGCCACGCCGGTGACCAAGAGCACCTGCATCATCATCGTGGAAGTGGAAACCCAGAACGCGGGTGAGCACCAGAACATGGGCGTGGTGGTGGATTCGGTGCAGGCGGTGCTGGAAATCGCCGCCTCCGACATTGAACCCGCACCGAGCTTTGGCGCCAAGATTCGCGCCGACTTCATTGAGGGCATTGGCAAGGTGGCAGGCAAGTTTGTGATCCTGCTCAATGTCAACAACGTGCTCTCGATGCAGGAGATCGGTGAGATGGGCCAGGCCGCCGCTACGGCGACCGATGTGGCGGTCGTGGGTTAACACCCCAAAACGCTCTGCTTTTGATAGCTGCTTACGCAAGCACCACAAGCGCCAGAGCCCTATTTTGTTTATTTTTTAGTGTGTCTAGGTTAAGTGCAATTCGCCAAATCTGTTTATTGAGGAGACTGAGATGTTTGCCAACATGAAATTAGCGGTTCGATTGGGTTTGGGCTTTGCCATAACCCTGCTGTTGTTGATCGTTATTGCGGTGACGAGTTATTCGCGACTCGGTACGTTGAACGGCGAAATTGAAAACATGGTGAACGACAAGTTTCCCAAGACGGTCGTGTCCAACGACATCATTGATGCCATCAACGCAGTGGCTCGCGGTTTGCGCAATGCCTACATCTTTACCGGTACCGAGCGAACCAAAGCCCTGGACGGCATTCCCGAGCAGCGCAAGATCATCAGTGATCGCCTGGACAAGCTGGAGAAGGTGGTCACGTCCGACAAGGGCCGCGCACTCATGAAGGAGATCCAGACGACGCGCGCGGTCTACGTGACACAACAGGAAAAGGCCATTGAAATGATCAAGGCCGATGCCAAGCAGGCGGACTTTGCCGCTTTGCTGGTGGGTGATTTGCGCAAGGCGCAGGGCGACTACATGAAGGCAATTGTCGCTATGGTCGATCTGCAGACCGAATTGATGAATAAGGCCGGAAAAGACGCAGACGAACTCGTTAGTTCTACTGAGAAGCTGATCATGATCCTGGGTATTGCCGCCGCCGTCATTTCCGTCTTGGTAGGCTGGTTGATTACCCGCAGCGTGCTCAAGCAGCTTGGTGGCGAGCCCGATTACGCCCGCGATATGGTGGTG
>CAJBVC010000635.1 GCA_903958915.1 uncultured beta proteobacterium | reverse complement strand
CGTGTTCGATCAAAACGATGGTGGTGCCAAATTCTTCATTGACGTCCAGCACAAAGCGGCACATGTCCTGCTTTTCTTCCACGTTCATGCCGGCCATGGGCTCGTCGAGCAGCAGCACCTGTGGCTCCATGGCCAGGGCGCGGCCCAGATCGACACGTTTTTGCAGGCCGTAAGGGAGTTGGCCCACGGGCGTCTTGCGAAAGGCCTGGATTTCCAGGAAGTCGATGATGCGTTCCACCGCCTCGCGGTGCATGATTTCTTCGCGCTCGGCCGGGCCTAAGCGCAGCGCCTGCATGAAGATGCTGGATTTGATCTTGAGGTTGCGTCCGGACATGATGTTGTCCAGCACGCTCATGCCTTTGAACAGCGCCAGGTTCTGAAACGTGCGTGCCACTCCCATCACCGCCACTTGGTGGCTATTCATATGTTTGAAGGTCTGGCCGCGAAAACTGATCGAGCCTTGCTGTGGGGTGTAAACGCCGTTGATACAGTTCAACATGGAGCTTTTACCAGCGCCGTTGGGACCGATGATGGCGCGCACCTCGTGCTCGCGCACATTGAACGAAATATCGGTCAGCGCTTTGACGCCGCCAAAACTGAGCGAGATGTTCTTCACATCCAGAATGACGTCACCGATCTTCTTTTGCGCGCCAATGGGCGCGACGACTGCGGGTGTTGCGGTGCTCATGCTGCGGCCTTTACAGGGGCAAAGGTCTTGGCGTCTTCGATTTTCAAGGTCGCGCTGACCTTGCCGGTACGCCCGTCTTCAAACTTGACCTGGGTTTCAATGTATTGGTCCTTTTTGCCGCCGTACAGCGCGTCGACCAGCACGTTGTAGCGCTCGGCGATGAAGCCACGGCGAACCTTGTTGGTGCGGGTCAACTCGCCATCGTCGGCGTCCAGTTCCTTGTGCAGCACCAGGAAGCGGCTGACCTGGCTGCCCGCCAGCAAGGTGTCCACGCTGAGGTCGGCGTTCACCTTTTCCACGCATTCCTTGATCAACTGGTAAACCTCGGGTTTTTGCGCCAGATCGGTGTAGCCGGCGTAGGGCAAGTTGCGCCGTTCGGCCCAGTTGCCCACAGCATCAAAGTCGATATTGATGAAGACACAGACCTGGTCGCGCCCATCGCCATAAGCCACCACTTCCTTAATGTGCTGGAAAAACTTGAGCTTGTTTTCCACATACTTGGGCGCAAACATCGCTCCGTCATTGGCGCCGCCCTTGATGCGACCAACGTCTTTCACGCGGTCGATGATCTTCAGGTGGCCGTGTGCGTCGATAAAGCCGGCATCGCTGCTGTGGTACCAGCCGTCTGTCGTCAGCACTTCCGCGGTGGCCGCTGGGTTCTTGTAATACTCCTTGAGCAAACCCGGCGACTTGATCAGAATCTCGCCGTTGTCTGCCACCTTTATTTCGACCCCTTCGCACGGCACACCCACCGTGTCGGCACGCGCTTCGTTGTCGGGCTGCAGGCATACAAACACGGCCGTTTCGGTGGAGCCATAGAGTTGCTTTAGATTGATGCCAATCGAGCGGAAGAATGAAAACAGGTCAGGGCCGATGGCCTCACCTGCCGTGTACGCCACGCGCACCCGGCTCATGCCCAGCGTGTTGCGCAAAGGGCCGTAAACGAAAAAGGTTCCCATGACGTACAACACACGGTCCATCAGCGAGATGGATTTGCCGTCCATCAACGTGGGCCCAACGCGCTTGGCGATGTTCATGAAGTAATGGAACATGCCGCGTTTGATGGCGCCGGCATCTTCCATACGGATCATCACGCTGGTGAGCAGGCCTTCAAACACACGTGGCGGCGCAAAGTAATAGGTTGGGCCAATTTCTTTCAGGTCGATGATGACCGTAGCGGCCGATTCAGGGCAGTTCACGACATAGCCGCACGCCAGCCACTGGGCGTAAGAAAAAATGTTTTGCCCGATCCAGGCCGGCGGCAGGTAGGCCAGCACTTCTTCAGAGCCGGTCAGCTTGTCAAAGTCGGCACCCACGCGGGCACGGTTGAGCAGCGAGTTGTGGGTGTGCACCACGCCCTTGGGGTTGCCGGTGGTGCCTGATGTGAAGAACATCGCACCCACATCGTGCGGTCCGGCCTTCTCCACTTCCGTGGCAAAGAAGTCCGGATGGATACCAACAAACGCCTTGCCCGCTGCCTGCAATTCGTCCAGGGAAGCCAGACATGGCTCGTCGTACTTGCGCAGCCCCCGTGGATCGTCGAAATAGATGCGTTCGAGCTGTGGGCACTGATCGCGAATCTCCAGCAACTTGTCGACCTGCTCCTGATCTTCCGCAAAGGCAAAGCGCACTTCTGCATTGTTGATGGGGAAAACGCACTCCAGCGCCGCTGCGTCCTGGTACAGGGGCACCGGAATTGCGCCCAGCGACTGCACGGCCAGCATCGTGGCGTAGAGACGCGGCCGGTTGGCACCGACCACAATCATGTGCTCGCCGCGCCGCAATCCGGCCTGGTGCAAACCGCCGGCCAATTGCTGGACCATGATCGCCAGATCCGACCACGAAAGGGATTGCCAGATCCCGTATTCCTTTTCCCGCATGGCTGGCGCGGTGGGCCGCTGGCTGGCGTGCTTCAAAAGTAATCGCGGAAAAGTTGTCTGCATTCACTCTGTCCTTGTGGCTTGCGCCTTACGGCTGGTACGGACACCCTTGCACAAATTGCCGGGGGTCTCAACAGGGCGCAATTATTGTGCTCAAGTTTGACGCTAGGTTGTCGTTTGCACGACAATTCAGACGTTTATGGGTAGGTGTTTTCCCTTCACTTATTGCAAACTTACGTACCTATGTCTCTGGTCACCAACGATTCCTCCCTGCACCAACGCCGGCGCCCGCTCACCGACCAAGAACTCGACGCCATCCCCTGGATACACCTGCTTGAAGCCCGGGAGCGCGAACGGGCGCAGGATGATCTGCGCATCGCAGATGCCAGCCCGGGTGACTATGTTTGCCGCGTCGGGCGTCCTGTGACGTACTGGTTTGGGGTCGTCGACGGACTGTTGAAGATGAGCACTGACAACGCCCAGGGTCAGACCATGACGTTTACCGGAGTGCCGCCTGGCGGCTGGTTTGGTGAAGGCACGGCACTCAAGCGGGAGAGCTACCGCTACAACATTCAGGCGCTGCGCAAGAGCCGCGTCGCCGGCCTGCATGTCGATACCTTTCATTGGCTGCTGGACCATTCGATTGGCTTCAACCGCTTTGTGATGAACCAGCTCAACGAACGGCTGGGCCAGTTTATTGCGGCACGGGAAATTGACCGCTTGACCAATCCGGACATCCGCGTGGCGCGCAGCCTCGCAGCGCTCTTCAACCCGGTGCTCTACCCTGGCGTGGGTGAACTGCTGCAAATCACGCAACAGGAGTTGGCCTACCTGGTCGGTCTGTCGCGCCAGCGGGTGAACCAGGCGCTGGCGCATCTGGCCGCGCAAGGCGCGATTCGCATTGAGTACGGAGGCCTGCGTGTGCTCGACCTAGAGGCCCTGCGGGCCCGGGTTTTCTTATGAAAAATCGGGCTCTAGCGCACGTCTGGATTGCGTAAGCAGCTACTTATTCCATAGCAACGCTCCTATCTTTGACGGATCTCTGCCGGCCACGGTGTATAACCTAGCCCCAATCCAACGCAAGGAAGTCGACCATGGGCGCTCAGTGGAAAGCAAAAGGAAAAGAACTGGCTGCCAATGCCAAGGGAAAACTCTTTGGACGGCTGGCCAAAGACATCATGGTTGCGGCCCGAAGCGGTGCGGACCCAGCCACCAACTCCAGGCTGCGATTGATGCTGGAGCAGGCTCGCAAAGTCTCCATGCCCAAGGACACACTGGACCGCGCCATCAAGAAAGGCGCGGGGCTGACGGGCGAGTCGGTACAGTTTGAACGCGTCATCTACGAAGGCTTCGCGCCGCACCAGGTGGCCGTCATGGTCGAGTGCCTGACCGACAACGTCAATCGCACAGCACCCCAGATGCGCGTTTTGTTTCGCAAGGGGCAGTTGGGAACATCGGGTTCGGTGGCCTGGGACTTTGACCATGTCGGGATGATCGAAGCGGAACCGGCAGCGCCGGGGGCCGATGCTGAGACGGCCGCCATCGAAGCCGGCGCCCAGGATGTGGAAATCGGTGAGGGCGAAGACCCCACCGTGTTTTTAACCGACCCCGCCGATCTCGATCTGGTAAGTCGCGCCTTGCCACTGCACGGCTTTACCGTGCTGTCAGCCAAGCTGGGCTACAAGCCGAAAAATCCGGTGGACCCGGGCAGCCTGGATGCGCTGGCACTGGAAGAAGTGGAAGCATTTCTGGCCGCCATTGACGGCAATGACGACGTCCAGAACGTCTATGTAGCCCTGGCAGGCTAGTCCATTTAGCAACGCAAGGGGATGGTCGCCCCCTAGTTTTTTGCAAGACCACTTGATACCCCGTACAGTATCCGTGTATACTGCATGGGGTATACAGGAGACACTCGCAAAATGACCTATTCACTGTTCGGCAATCGTCTACGCCCGTTGGTGGCATCCCCCCTTGCACTGTCATTGACGGCTTGTATCGCTATTGGCCTACCAGCCTACGCGCAAACAACGCCCGTTCTCACTGCCGTCGTGCAAGCCAAAGCCGTAGCAGCCTCCTACGACCTGGATGGCGTCATTCAAGCCGTGAAGCAAAGCACCATTGCCGCCCAGGCGTCAGGGCGCATCGTTACCATGGCCGTCAAGGCCGGTGACAAAGTCAAGGCGGGCCAGTTGCTGGCCACTATCGATGACCGTGAAGCAGCGGCCGGAGTGCAGCGCAGCCAGGCCCAAATCAACCAGGCCGAAGCCGAGCTGCGCAATGCCCAGGCGGCACTGGAACGCACGCGCGACCTGCAAAGCAAAGGATTTGTGAGCAAGGCGGCACTGGACTCTGCCGACACGCAGCACAAAGGGGCACTCGCCATGCGCGACCAAGCCACCGCTGCGGCACGCCAGTCGAGTTTGTCGCAAGGCTTTACCCGCGTAACTGCCCCGTTTGATGGCTGGGTTGAGCGGACCCACGCCGAGGCCGGAGAACTTGCGGTGCCGGGCAAACCGCTTTTGACGGTGTATGCACCGCAACCGCTGCGAGCCATCGTGCAAGTGCCGGCGTCGCGCAGCGCGGTGGTGCGCGCGGCGGCGCAAACCACCGTGCAGGTGGAAGACGGAGCCGGTGCGGTGCAACGCATCACCCCGACGGCCCGCAGTGCGGTGCCATCGTCCGATCCGGTATCCCAAACCACCGAATGGCGCCTCGACCTCCCCGCCAGCGACAGTTCGGCCCTGGTACCAGGGCAACAGGTACGAGTGCGGTTCTTGCAAACCGTTGCGCAGGAGCAAAACAAACTGTTGGTACCCCTGTCGGCCATTGTCCGACGCGGCGAACTGACCGCGGTGTATGTGGTGGCGCCACAAGGATTCTCCTTGCGT
>CAJBVC010000634.1 GCA_903958915.1 uncultured beta proteobacterium | reverse complement strand
GGCGTTTAACGCCAGCAAATTGGTCTGGTAGGCGATGTCGTCGACGATGCCGATCTTTGAAGCGATCTGCTTCATGGCTGATACCGTCGAGCCGACAGCAGCACCACCGTCAACGGCTTCCTTGCTGGTCTTGGCGGCCATACCGTCGGTCACCTTGGCGTTGTCTGAGTTTTGATTGATGCTCGCTGACATGGCGTCAACTTGGGAGGTGGTTTGTTCCACCGATGCGGCTTGCTCACTCGCCGCTTGTGACAGGCTTTGTGCCGTGGCGCTCACCTGGTTGGCCGCTCCGGTCAGGGCGTCTGCTGCAGCACGTACTTCGTCGAGCACGCGCGTGAGGTTCTCGGCCGTGGCGTTGGCGTTGTCTTTGACTTTGCCAAAAAGGCCAAAGTAATCACGGTCCATGCGTTTGGTCAGGTCGCCTTCGGCAAAGGCTTGCAGTAACTCCGATACGTCGCTCAGACCGCGTTCGCTGGTTTCCACAAACTGGTTCATTCCGGTGGAGAGGGTGGCAAAGAAACCTGTCTTGCCTTCCATGCCTAGGCGCTGGCTGAAGTCGCCTTGTGCAGCGGCGTCCACCAAAGAGGCAATTTCTCGCTCTACTCCCACCTCTACCGTGCGGTCGCGCCATTCCACCACCACGCCCACGCGGTTGCCCGCGGCATCCACGATCGGGTTGGCAATAAATCCAAAGTGCAGGATGCCAACCTGAATTTGCGCCTTGTGCGTTGTCTTCAGGGCTGCGAGCACGTTGCGCTGATGGGCCGGGTTTTTGTGGAAGAGGTCGATGTTTTGACCAATGAGTTTGCTGGCGTCAAACTGGGGCAGGGTCTTGCGCAACTCCGCTTCGTTGCCCAGCATCATCGCTGTGACCGTCTCGTTCATGTAGATGATGTCCAGATCGGCGTTGGCGATCATTACGTTCGTGGTGCATTTGTCCAGCGCGTTTCGAATACGCAGATTCGTGCGCGCCTCGCTCGCTGCCTTTTGCATGATGGCCTGCACCTTGTCCAGCGCCTCAGTGATACGCGCTTTCTGGCCCGGCAATCGCTCCATCGCTACGTCCAGCCGGCCCTCGGCGTAGGCGGTGACTACATTCATAACTTTGTGGGTGTCGGCAAGATGTGCCTGCACAAGCGCATTGATGGATTCACCCATGGCGCGGTAGCTCCCCTGGAGTTGCTGCACAGGCATGGCGTGGTCGGTGTGGCCCGCCGCATGCTGCTGCGCCATCTCGGTCTGAGCCGCCTCAAACTGCTGCAGTGTGGACTGCATTTTGGCAAGTGGCGTGAGGAGTTGCCCGACCTCGCTCGCATCGGCCTCGATGGTGCGCCCCAGGTTCCCATCTGCCACATCTTTGGCAACCGCCAGCGCAGCAGCCAAAGGCCGGGTGATACTGGTGATCACCAGCACGGCAACCACAATCGCCAGCCCGATCGCCAAGGCCACGATTAGCACCGCGGTCTGCGATATGTGTGCCGCCTTGCCGGACGCTGACTCCAGGTGGGTCTTCATCTGCGCCACCTGCCCCTGAACAAAAGGCTCCAGCGATTTTTGTAACTTTTCGCTGGCGCCATCAAATTCAGGCATCAATTTGTTACCGGCCTCAGCCCCGCTGGATATGTACGCCATAGCCATGTGCTGTCCTACTTTGTAGTACTCCAAAGCTGCCACCCGAATGGTCCGCACCTGCTGTGTCGACGCCGTGTCATTCGCTTCTACAAATAGTTTCTCAAAGCGGTCTATCGTTGCGTTCAACCCATCAAAGTTCTCTTTCGCCTTGGCAAACCCATCATCGAGCCCGTCTTTGGCCCGCGTTGCCGAAATATCCGACAGAAACTGCTGAATCTGCACCACCTTCTTGTCCATATCGGTGGCCAGCAGCGCATACTGGACCCTCTGCTCGGATACCACCCGCATGCTGTCGCGCACCAGGTCGAGCTGATTGCCAAGCCAGGCGGCAAAGGCTGCAAACAGGAGGATTGGCAAACCGATTCCGAAAAGGATGCGGGTCCGAATGGACAGTTGGTTCATCTTCACGAAGGCACCTCAGATGGTTTGACTCTGCTCGGCCAGCGTGGCCATTTCTTCCACATTGAGTGCGCGATCCGGTTCAATGATGACCACGAACGCGCCGTCCACCCGACCCATGCCGCTGATGAAATCACGCTGAATGGTGCTGCCAAAGTGTGGTGGCGGCTCAATTTGGGCCGATGAGATGTCAATGACCTCACTCACCGCGTCCACCATCAAACCCAGCTGCACTTTTTCACCCTCGTAGCTGGAATCAAAAATG
>CAJBVC010000633.1 GCA_903958915.1 uncultured beta proteobacterium | reverse complement strand
TGGCGCGACTGCTCGCCGTCGCCGACGATGTCCAGGCCAGCGTCTTCCTGCTCCTTGATCCACAGCAGCGTGGCATCCGCCTTGGCCTGCAGCAGTTCCGTCCCGGCCAGCTTCCACTGCGGCCAGAGCTTCTCGGTCTCAGATAGCCAGGATGGTTTAGGCAAGCTGCCCGCAATGGCGGTTTCAAACATTTCTGTCCCCAAATCAATATTCACTATCGAATCGATAGCTATGTACGTACATTCTACGGGCGCTGCAGGCAGTTTTCGGCAGACATTCCGGCAGACTTCATGGCAGCGGTACCTGGCTCTATGCTGTCTGGGCTTGAAGATACTTGCCGGCTGCTCCTGTTCTGAGTAGCCAACAGGCTGTCAAGAATAATGGCACCAATTGTGCTTTAGCCATTGTTGTGAGACTGCGCAATTGCGTATAAGCAAATGCAATTTACGTATCTGCGCTACGTGCAAACCCGGGTGTGCGTAGTTTGGTGCGCCGCTATGATCGGAACTTGTGTCAGCACTTCGCTGGTGCATGGCTTGAGTTTTTGTATTTTTTTACTTTAGTTGGAGAATTATTCATGACAATGAAACGAGTCAAACTGATTGCTGCGGTAGTTGCATCGCTGGGTGCATTGCTTGCCGCCCCTGCGCACGCTGGTAAGACACTGGACGCCATCAAGGCCCGTGGCCAGGTGATTTGCGGTGTCAACACCGGACTGGCCGGATTTGGCGCAGCCGACTCCAACGGCAAGTGGACGGGCCTGGATGTCGATTTCTGCCGCGCTTTTGCGGCAGTCACCTTGGGTGACGGCGAAAAGGTCAAATACGTACCCCTGAACGCACAGGCGCGCTTTACCGCCCTGCAATCCGGTGAAATTGACGTGCTATCGCGCAATACCACCTTCACACTCACCCGCGACGCGTCACTGGGCCTGCACCAGACTGCCGTCACCTACTATGACGGGCAGGGTTTTATGGTGCCGCTCAAGAGCAAGATCAAGAGCGCCAAGCAGCTCAAGGGTCAAACCGTGTGCGTGCAATCGGGCACAACGACCGAGAAAAATCTGACCGACTACTCCAAGGCTTCCGGTCTGGGCATCAAACCCGTGGTGTTTGAAAAGCTTGAGGCTGCTGAAGGCGCCTACTTCGCGGGCCGTTGCATTGCCTACACGACAGACGCTTCTGGCCTGGCTTCCACGCGTAACAAGGTCGCAAAAGACCCCAAAGAGCACGTCATCCTGCCAGAGCTCATTTCCAAAGAACCCCTGGGCCCGCTGGTGCGCCGTGGTGACGACGAGTGG
The DNA here is from genome assembly GCA_903958915.1 of uncultured beta proteobacterium. Taxonomy (GTDB): domain Bacteria; phylum Pseudomonadota; class Gammaproteobacteria; order Burkholderiales; family Burkholderiaceae_C; genus Allorhodoferax. Next base: position 13,723 of record CAJBVC010000633.1, on the reverse strand, counting down.
TTTGCGATCGTCAAATGGACGATTTATGGACTGCTGGAAGCCGAGGAGTACGGTCTGACACAGGCCAACGTCGACCAGCAAAAGGATAGCAAGGACCCTGTCGTTGGCCGCATGCTCGGCACCACCGAAGACACTGGCAAATTGCTGGGTCTGGACAAGGAATGGCTGGCGCGCGCCATCAAGACCACCGGCAACTACGGTGAGATTTTTGAGCGTAACGTTGGCCCCAATTCGGCTTTGCAACTGCCACGCGGCTCCAACAACCTGTGGAGCAAGGGCGGCCTGCAATACGCACCACCCGTGCGCTAAGGCATTGCAGTGGCACCCGAATCTTTGGGTGCCACGCGACAGGGCAGAGGCACCTTTGGCTGCGCTGCCCTTTTCTTCTTGAAATGCAGTTGACGACTTAGCAAGGGTATTGATGGCTCCATCCTCCCCCCCCAAGAAAAAGTCCTGGTCCTGGCGCAGCCAGGCTTTCCGAGGACTGGTGTACCAGGCATTGGCGATCATCGTCATCGCGGCCAGCGTACTGTACCTGGCGAACAACACCGCCACCAACATGAAGGTCCGCGGCATTCAGAGCGGATTCGATTTCCTCACCGGTGCCGCAGGCTTCGATATCGGTGAGAGCCTGTTTGCGTTTGACTCCGGTGAGCCCTACTGGCGTGCCTACCTGGTTGGGTTTACCAATACCCTGCGGGTGGCCGTGATCGGCATCGTCCTGACCACGGTGCTCGGCACCCTGATTGGCGTGGGGCGACTGTCGCGCAATGCTCTCGTGCGCGGCTTGTGCACCGCCTACGTGGAGTTTTTTCGCAACATCCCCATCCTGCTGCAGTTGTTGATGTGGTATCTGATGTTCACCGAAGTGCTGCCCCCCGCCAATGAGCCGATGGTGATTGGTCCCTTCTTTTTAAGCAAGGCGGGCTTCAGTTTTCCGATTCCGCATTGGGCCGATGGTCATGTGTGGGCAGCCTGGGGACTGCTGCTCGGCGTGGTGGCCGGATGGTTGTACCGCCGCTACGCGATCGGCGTTTTTGAGCGAACCGGGCGGCCGCAAAGCCTGTTTCTTGCCCCCTTGGTGATCGCTATTGTGGGCTCACTAATTGCCTGGGCTCTGGGCGGCGCACCGACCGACTGGAACCGGCCGGCCCTGGGCGAGTTTGCCATTGAGAATGGTGGCGCCCTCACCCCCGAGTTTCTTTCCTGTTTGCTGGGGCTCACCGTCTACACCGCCGCCTATGTGGCCGAAGTGGTACGTAGTGGCATCCAGTCGGTCGCCCATGGGCAGAGCGAGGCGGCGGCGGCATTGGGACTGAGCCGTGGTCAGACCATGCGGCTGATCGCATTGCCACAGGCACTGCGGGTGATCATTCCGCCCATGACAAATCAGTTTCTGAACCTGACCAAGAACTCGTCGCTGGCCGTGGCAATCGGCTACCCCGATGTCGTGTCCATCGCCAACACCGCCATCAACCAGACCGGTCGTTCCGTGGAATGCATCGCCATCATCATGCTGGTGTACCTGAGTACCTCATTGCTGACGTCGTTCCTCATGAACTGGTACAACGCCCGCGCGGCGATTAAGGAACGCTGACATGAGTGGACAAACTTTTCAACCCATTCCTGCACGCACCGCACCGGTGAACACCGAGGGGCCGATCGCGTGGGTGCGCGCCAATCTGTTCGGCGACTGGAGCACTTCGCTGGGCACACTGACCATCGTTGCTTTTCTGCTGTACGTGCTGCCGCCGTTTGTGCAGTGGTTGTTGGTCGATGCAGTCTGGGCGCGCGACTACGAGGCTTGTCACGCCGATGGCGCAGGTGCCTGCTGGGGTGTCATTGCGGAAAAGTTCCGTTTGATCATTTTCGGACGCTACCCGTTTGAAGAGCAGTGGCGCCCGCTCGTGGCCACGCTGCTGTTGCTTGGGCTGATCGCCATGAGTTGCACCCGTGCCTTCTGGAAAGCCTGGCTGGCCGGCGTTTGGGTAGTGGTGTTTGCGCTGTTTTTCACCATCATGTTTGGCGGTGTCTTTGGCCTCACCTGGGTGGAGACGGATCGCTGGGGCGGCCTGCCCCTGACCATTTTGCTGTCGACCCTGTGCATGACCGCTGCCTTTCCGATTGCTCTGGTCATAGCTTTGGGGCGCAGGTCCAACCTGCCTGCCATCCGCAGCGTCTGCACGATTTACGTGGAACTGGTCCGCGGCGTACCGCTCATCTCGGTGCTGTTCATGGCGTCGTTCATGTTCCCGCTCCTGATGCCACCCGGCTTCAACATCGATGTGCTGATCCGTGTCATGGCCGGTATCACGCTGTTTGCAGCAGCCTACATGGCAGAAGTGATCCGCGGTGGCCTGCAGGCAATTCCCAAGGGCCAGCTGGAAGCGGCCGCAACCCTGGGCTTGAGCTACTGGCAGACACAACGCAAGATTGTGCTGCCGCAGGCGCTGGCGATGGTGGTACCCGGTGTGATGAACAACTTTATCGCCACCTTCATGGACACCTCTCTGGTGACCATCGTGAGTCTGTACGAACTGACCGGCTCCATGAGCCTGGCGCTGAACTCCGACGCCAACTGGCGCCCGTTCAAGATTGAGGGCTACCTGTTCATCGCCATCATTTATTTCATCTTCTGCTTCTCCATGTCGCGTTACAGCAAGTGGATTGAAAAGCAGGTCAACAAGAGCAAGTTACGCTGAGACTGCCATGACTGAATCTAAAACTACCCCCTTCATCATCTTTGACAAGGTCAACAAGTGGTACGGCAACAATTTCCACGTGTTGCGCGACATTGACCTTACCGTGGCCAAGGGCGAACGCATCGTTATCTGCGGCCCTTCAGGCTCTGGCAAGTCCACCCTGATCCGCTGCATCAACCGGCTCGAAGAACATCAGGAAGGTCGCCTCATCGTCGACGGTGTGGAACTCACGGACGACGTGAAGGCCATCGACCAGGTGCGCAAGGAAGTGGGCATGGTGTTCCAGCAGTTCAACCTGTTTCCCCACCTCACGGTGCTGGAAAATCTGACGCTGTCACCGATGTGGGTGGGGAAAATCCCGAAGAAGGAAGCCGAAGAAAAAGCGATGGAGCAGCTCAAACGGGTGCGCATTGCCGAGCAGGCCTCCAAGTACCCTTTGCAGCTCTCCGGTGGTCAGCAACAGCGCGTCGCGATTGCTCGCGCTCTGTGCCTGCGCCCCAAAATCATGCTGTTTGACGAGCCCACCTCGGCGCTCGACCCGGAGATGATCAAGGAAGTGCTGGACGTGATGATCGAGATGGCCAGTCAGGGCATCACCATGATTTGCGTCACCCACGAGATGGGCTTTGCCAAGGCGGTTGCCGATCGCGTGATCTTCATGGATCAGGGCCAGATCGTTGAGCAAAATACGCCGCACGAGTTCTTCAACAACCCGCAGAGCGAACGCAGCAGGGATTTCCTGTCCAAGATCCTCGGTCATTGATTTTTCTTGTGCGGGCTACGGCACCGCGAAATATGCGCTAAAGTGACCGAAAAATCGTAGCGCCACAGCAATTGTGGCTCTGCGAACTCAGCAGCTCCGGAGCTACAACGATGAGCAAATACAACTCTGGGGCAAGCCGCCCTGAATCCCAAGCGTTCTCGGGCCTCTGGGCTCCGGGTATGCGCATCATGGGCAATCTGCAGTTTGCTTCCAAGGCGCTGTTGATTTGCCTAATGTTCCTGTTGCCCCTCGCGTGGCTGACATGGTCTTTTTACACCAGCAAGAACGACAGCATCGCCTTCTCCGCAAAGGAATTGACGGGCGTAGAGTATGCGCGTGAAATCTTTCCGGTGATCGATCTTGCGCAGCAATTGCGTCGAGATGCAGTAGCAAAAGCCGCCTCGGGGTCGGCACCGCCAACGATGGGCGAGATCAGAACCAAGCTGGATGCCGCCCGCACCAAACTTGCTGAACTGGACAAGCGATTGGGCGCAGAACTGTCGACTGCCAAGGCGTTTGCAGCCATGCAAAAGGCCTATTCCGACACCGATCGCGCCAGTGGCTTTGAGGCCGTTTTCACCGCCCATAGCACCCACATCCAGGCACTGATTGCGCTCATGATGCAAGTGACCGATGCGTCCAACCTGTCACTGGACCCCGACATCGACTCCTACTATGTCATGGATGCGGTGCTGTTCCGCATGCCCGACATTGTGGAGGGCACCGGCAAGCTGCGCGGTTTGGGGCTGGCTGTCATGAAGGCCGGGAGCGTGACACCGGATCAACAGCAGGCGCTCAATGGGCTCATGCCCATCGTGGAATTTCAACTGGGCAATATGCGTGATGGGCTTGCCAAAGCCATCGCAGCCAATGCGGGCCTGGAAAGCAAACTCGACATCGCGGCCGTCGTTGATACCACGGCATCGTTATACACCCTGGCCCGCAAAAGCGTGGTTACTGGAAAGGACTACAGTGCAGAAAACCAGAGTGCCTACCTCGCGTTGGCCAACAAGGCCATGCAGGGACAGTACGCGCTGGCCCAGCGTATGTTCACCGAGTTGGATGGCCTGATTGTCAAACGGGTTGGCAACATGCGCTCGGAACGCATGGTAACGACCGTCATTCTGCTCGCCGGTATCGCCTTGGCGGCTTACTTCTTCTACAGCTTCTTCCTGGTCACCAGTCGCGGACTGAACTCTGTCAAGACCCACATTGAAGAAATTGCACAAGGCAATCTGGATAACCCACCTGCCGTTCCGGATGGGACCGATGAACCATCGCAGGTGTTGCGCTCGCTTATCACCATGCAGGGAGTTCTGACACAGTTCCAGGCGGCCCAAAACGATATGGCGCAAGCCCACGAAGCGGGCCGAATCGACCACTACTTGCCTGAGCATAGCCTTCCGGGTGGCTACGGCACCATGGCGCGTGGCGTCAACGAACTGGTGCGCTCTCACACCACAGTCATGATGCGTCTGGTGGATTTGCTCGACGAATACGCCCAGGGCAAGTTCGCCTCTGAAGTGCAGGACATGCCGGGACAAAAACAGCGCATCACCAGCGTTGTGCGTGAGGCCCGCGCCACCATGGTGACCGCTGCCGAGGCGGCCATCAGCAATACACGCGTGGTGAATGCCTTGAACAAAGCCAGCACCAATGTGATGATTGCGGACGTCAACCTGAACATCATTTTCATGAACGACACGGTGCAGGCCATGATGCAGCGCAATGAGTCGGAGTTGCGCAAGGCGCTGCCCAACTTCAGTGCGCGTAACCTGATTGGTCAAAATATTGACGTATTCCACAAGAATCCGTCGCACCAGCGCCGCATGCTGGAAGCACTGACCAGCACCTATCGCACCCAGATTCAGGTCGGCAGCCTGTACTTTGGTCTGAATGCCAACCCTATTCTTGACGCACAGGGTCAACGCATTGGGACGGTAGTGGAGTGGTTTGACCGAACGATCGAAGTGGGTATCGAGCGCGAAGTCTCAGCCGTCGTGGCCGCAGCGTCGGAAGGTGACTTCAGTCAACGCTTGTCGATGGAGGGCAAGGTCGCTTTCTTCGCCACGTTGTCGACCGGCATGAACCAGCTCATGGAGACCAGCGAACAGGGTCTGACCGAGGTTGCAGATTTGCTGGAGGCGTTCGCTGACGGCGATTTGACGCGGCGTATCACCCGCGACTATGCGGGTCTGTTTGGCAAGGTCAAGGAGAGCGCCAACACCACCGCTGAAAACCTGACCCGTGTGATGTCTGATGTGCGTACCGCAGCAGACGCACTCACAGGAGCCGCCAACCAGGTCAGCGCTACCGCACAGTCCTTGAGTCAAGCCGCAAGCCAGCAAGCTGCCAGCGTGGAGGAGACGTCATCGCAGATCGATGTGATGTCCGCCAGCATCAGCCAGAACTCCGACAACGCCAAAGTCACCGATGGCATGGCCACCAAGACCAGCAAAGAAGCGGTGGATGGCGGTGGGGCAGTCGGGCAAACCGTCACTGCGATGAAGCAAATTGCGACCAAAATCAGCATCGTGGATGACATTGCCTACCAGACCAATCTATTGGCACTGAACGCGGCGATTGAAGCTGCACGCGCCGGCGAGCATGGCAAAGGGTTTGCAGTGGTTGCAGCCGAAGTACGCAAGCTTGCCGAACGCAGCCAGCAAGCCGCCAGAGAAATCGGTGATCTGGCTGGCAGTTCCGTTTCTACCGCCGAGCGGGCCGGCAAGTTGCTCGACGAGATCGTACCCAGCATCCAAAAGACCTCTGAACTGGTGCAGGAAATTGCCGCAGCCAGCGCAGAGCAAAGCGAGTCGGTGGTTCAGATTGGTGGCGCCATGGGGCAACTGAGCAAAGCCACACAGCAAAATGCCTCCGCCTCGGAAGAACTGGCAGCGACCAGTGAAGAACTGTCTAACCAAGCCCAGCAACTGCAGGAGAGTGTCGCTTTTTTCAAAACAGGTGCTGAAACAACGACGCAGCGCCCCGCGCTGGAGCGGTCGGTGCCTGAGCGCCGCACTACTGCACCGCGGCTTACCGCAGGGCCGGTTCGGCGTGACGGCGGCAATTTCCGACCCTATTGAATTTGCCTACATCCGCTAGTGGGCATGCCCCAATGCAATGCCGAGATGCCGCCCTGTAGAGCTGGCAAACAGTCTGAACGGTGCGGCAATACCGCGAGGGGTTGTTGCCGGCACGGGTTCATAAGCCATGGCAGGCTGGGGTCTGGCTTCTCGCAGAAAGTCGCGGTAGCCAGTGTCCCAGAAGAAGGTGTGTTCGTCCAACCCGTTCATCAGACAGGTGGTAACGGCACTTAAATCGGCTGATGGCTGGTCTGCCAGATTGGCGCGTAGGTGTGCAACACGCTGAATCAGAGCTTCATGCTTGCGGCCATGCAACTCTGCTAACGGGTACGCCACAGCACGGTGAAGCGCACTTTCACAGCGAAACTGATCGAGAAAAGTGTCGGACAAGTCACCCAGCAATCGCTGGAATTCGTCGGTTCGTTGCCCCAATTCAACCAGTTGCGCCTCCGCACACTCGCTCAGCTGAGTTAGCAGCACGATAACTTTGCGATGCAGCACATCGAGCCTCGCAAGTCCAATACCTCCGACCTCGAAAGACACCAATTCTTGTTCCATTTTCTGATTCCCTGCTGTCATTGCACACCACCATCACTGCCGCGATTAAAAGTGCAGCGTGCATGGTCGTCAAATCGATACAGGAAATGAAACACTGATTTCAGATTTCAGATTTCGGATCTGGCGTGGGCCTCGTCCAGGTCTGATCACGCCGGAAGACCACCAGCAACTACAGGTAATCGCCAATCTGAAAGCGCCGCGTCTGGAGCCAGTATTCCCAGGTGTAGCCGGGCCACAAGGTATCGATGTGGCCGTCAGCATGCTGGTACCAGCTCTTGCAGCCCGAAGCCCACACGGTGCGTTGCATCTTCTGCTGCACCAGCGCGTAGTCGTCACGTTGCACCTCGGGACGCAAACGCAGTACCGGTTGCCCCCGACTTTTTGTCGACTCCAGCGCCATCACGATGTAGTGGACCTGGCACTCGATCATGAAAATGATGGAGTTGTGCCCCAGACCGGTATTGGGGCCCACCAGCATGAAGAGATTGGGGAAACCGGCGACCGTAACTCCCAAACGGGTCGCTGCCGGGCTGCTGCGCCACATGGAAGCCAGTTCAGGCGCCGGTGCGCCGGGTGCTCCATCTGCACAGGGCTCACCATAGACACGCATCGGGGCAACGAATTCGGTGGCTTTGAATCCAGTGCCCCAAATGATCACATCACAAGCGTGCAGCGTGCCGTCTGCGGCGACCAGCCCTTGCGGAACCACGCGGGCAATGCCATTGGTCACCAATTGCACGTTGGACCGTTGCAAGGCCGGAAACCAGGTGTTGGAAATCAGCAGCCGTTTGCATCCGGGGTTGAAATCCGGCGTCAGTGCCGACTGCAAGGCAGGCTCAGCAACCTGGCTGCGTAAATGGTGGCCGCTGAGCTTGCGCAAAAGTCCCTGCATGCGTTTGGAACCCATGAAGCCCATTCCAATCCACTCGTTGAACCAGTAAACACGCCAGCGGCTCAGGCGCTGCAAACCCGGCACATGGCGGTAAGCCCAGCGTCGGACCGCCCCGTAGGGCTGGTCCCATCGGGGCATCACCCAGGCCGCAGTGCGCTGAAACACAGCCACATGGGCTGCCTGCTCAGCAATCTCGGGCACAAACTGGATCGCACTAGCCCCGGTTCCCACCACCGCGATACGTTTGCCAGCAAGCGCCACATCATGGCGCCATTCGCCCGAGTGAAATGTGGGTCCAGCAAAGTCACCCACGCCGGGTAGGTCGGGGATGGCAGGCTTGTTCAGGGGTCCGGTGGCAAGCACCACGTACCGAGCCCGCAACGGCGCTTGCCGCTCCAGACTGATCTCCCAGCACGACGCCTCGGACAACCAGCGCAGGGACTGGACGGTGGTGTGGAACGCGATATGTTGGCGCAACTGGTACTTTTCAGTCAGGGTCAGGATGTAGTCCTGGATTTCCTGCTGCTGCGGGTAAGGTCGGCTCCAGTGGGGATTGGGCTCGAAAGAAAAAGAGTAAAGGTGCGACGGCACATCACAGGCGCACCCTGGGTAAGTGTTATCGCGCCAGGTACCGCCCACTTCGCCGGAGCGCTCCAGTATGCGGATCGCCTCCACTCCGCTTTGGCGCAATCGAATAGCGGCGCACAGGCCGCCAAAGCCGGCGCCCACAATGGCAACATCGATCACAGTCATGGCTGCCCCACTTTCTCGCACTCTGGCCCAACACATTCGCTCGCCACCGCTTGCGCAGTTAAGCCGGTACCAAGGCGTTCGGAGGTCCAGCGCAGCAAATCGAGCCAGATCTGGCGGATTTCCGCCTCGGTTGGCGTGCGCGACGCGCTGGGAAGTTCAATCGTCACCACCGGAATGCGTTTGTGGATGCCGCCATAGTTGCCCAGCGACCCCGGGTAGATACCAACCTGGTCCAGGTAGAGGCGACCCAACTTGCTGGGCGGCACAGACGGTCCGTCAAAATCAAGCAGTCCAAAAGGCGCGTGGACGCTGACGATAAGGTTGGGCTTGAAACTGTCCATTTGCCCGAGAAGAAAGCGCGACTCCGGTTCTGACAGGGGTTTGCTGCCAGGCCAGCGGCGCGGATCACGCCGCGTTCGTTTTTCCCAGTAATTGCGCGCATCACGTGCCCAGTTGGGAGTCGGGAAATTACGATTCAAATCCACCCCGTGCGCATTGACCCGCTTGACCGGGCGCGAAAACAGCCCATCAGGGTTCAACGCAGGAATGAAGCGCCAATGGATGGGGTCTGGCGTATCGCCCAGCGGCGTTTGCGCCAGTCCGATCCAGTGGAACACCAGCGAAGTGGACGACATCTCATCACCATGCATGGCGCCCACCACCAGCACACGCAAGCGGGCATCCGCCGGAGCAATGTCACGCCCCCAAATTGGGCGACCCAGCACCGACCGCGCCTGCATGTCTACGAGTTGCGCCTGTTCACACAGGGCCGGCTTCACGTTGGGAATCGTTCGGGAATAATCAACGCAATAGCGCGCCGGGACTGCGCAAGCAGCTATGGAAAATATAGCAAACCAGGCAACGACAACAGATTGAAAAAGCATCGCTGGATTGTAGGGTTCGTTTTGCGGTGACAGCATCTGACAAAGGGACAACAGAATTCGGTTAAATTCCCTGCATGCTTTTGCCCACCAGCCCAGCTCGGGCGCTTTCCCCCAATTTCTCCAGCAACGAATTTCGTCAAGCCTTGGGCATGTTCGCAACCGGGGTGACCATCGTCACTGCGCGTGCCGCCAGTGGCGACTTGATCGGTCTCACAGCGAATTCTTTCAACTCGGTTTCACTGAGCCCGCCTCTGGTGCTGTGGAGTCTGTCACGTCTGGCCGGCTCCATGGGAGCGTTCTCAGCCGGTTCGCACTATGCCATCAACATTTTGAGTGCCGACCAACAGGCCCTGGCCCGACAGTTTGCCACCAAGGATATCGATCGCTTTGCTGGCGTTGCCTATTCGCAAGGTGCCGGCGGCGCACCTGTTCTGGACGGCTCAGCAGCCAGCTTTGAGTGCTTCAATCGCAGCCAGTATGAGGAAGGCGACCACGTGATTTTCGTCGGGGAAGTGGAACGATGTTCCCACCGCACGGGTGCGTCACCGTTGCTGTTTCATGGTGGACGCTACTACGCCGAGCACCCACTTTAGGAGTAGCCCCAGCCTGCGCGCATTACAGCGTGTCGTGCTCCGTCAGAGCTGCTCGGTAGGCACCACAACCAATCAGCAAGTTCTGGTCGATCGGCAGAACATAGGAGGCCTTGCCACGCACATCACCGGTCACAGGGTTCACAATGTTGTACTCCACCCAGCCGCCGCCCTGATTGCATCGCTCCCAGGCGTCTTCCAGCAACTGCTGGGCATCCACGCCGGGAGCTTCCGACAAACTTGTGCCAACACGGCGCTGGTCCGCACCCATCACACGGTATACGCCTTCACGGTCGAAGACAAACACATACAAATCGCGGTCCACAAAGCCGCCGCGGGGATCGTGAAACACGGGGAAGGCATTGTCGAAACCAACCGACTGCACCAGCGCGTGTGCCCGCTTGGCAAGGGCCAGGGCCTCGTCGGCCGTGCCCTGGCGCAACTTGATATGTGTTACCGCCTGCTCCAGTTGGCGTGACCGCTGCATCAACCGATTGGAACGGTGCGATGTGCGGTCCACCAGACCCGAATTCTCGATCGTCACCTTGTCCAGGTCCCCCACCGCCTGCACCACCTCGGCCAGTGCGATGCTCTGCTTGACGCTGCCTTCGGCCATGGTGTCCACGTTTTGCGCGATCTCGCGGATACCTGTGACCAGGCTGCTCATCAAGTGGTTGACAGCCTCAATGGCCTGCACGGTCGTCCCTACGCGCGCCGCGGAATCGGCGATCATGGCGCGCACTTCACCTGCAGCGGTCTGGCTACGGCGTGCCAGACTGCGCACTTCCGCAGCCACCACTGCAAACCCCTTGCCCTGCTCCCCCGCCCGGGCCGCCTCTACCGCCGCATTGAGCGCCAGCAGGTTGGTCTGAAAGGCGATGCCATCGATGGTTCCGATGATCTCGGTCATGCGGTTCGAGGTGGTTTGCAATTCGCCCATGCCGTCCACGGTACGTGCCATCAGGTCGGTGGCGTTTTCCGCCTCCTGGTGCAGGCTCTTGGTCATCATGCTGACCTCCTGTGCCGCTTCCGAGTTGCGTGCCACGGTCTCGCTGACCTCACCCACATTGGAAGTCGCCTCTTCCAGACTTGCTGCCTGCGATTGCGTACGCTGCGACAGCGAATGTCCGTCTTCCACAAGTTGGCCGCCCACATGGGTCACCATGCTGGAAGCACTGCGCACATCGGCCACCAGGGACGACAGCACCGACAACATCTTCTCGAACTCCAGACCGATCAGAGCCAACTCATCGGTACCGTTGGGATCAACCTTGATCGCCAGGTTGCCCCTGGTCCCCTCCTGCAAGCCCGCATGCAACACAGAGAGCGTACTGATCGTGGCCTTGGAAAAGCTCAACAAGAAATACACCGCCAACAGGAGACCGGTGCACGCCAGACCGCCCAGCAAGACTGCAGAGCGCAACGAGGCGCTCTCGCGCGCACTGAGTTTGGCCATGAGCGTGTCGGATGCCTCGTGCCGAAAAGCGCGGCCTGACTCCAGCACCTTGTCGCCCAAGTCCATCAGGGCTTTGGCGCTTTCCTGGCTGGGGTTCTTGAAAAACTGCTGACTGGCCTGTTGGGTAAGCGCCCGTGTGGCGATCAAGGCCGCATCTGCTTGGCGTGGCAACACCGACTCCCCGGTGCGGGCCAATGCTTCAAATTGCTCGCCGACCCCTTGCGTTCTGGCATTGAGAATCTCCACCAGCATCGGGATCGAAGCGACTTGGCTGTCACGATCCGGCGCCTGTCCCCACCACGCAGCCGCCACAGCACGCAACCGACTGGCCGACTCCAGCCACGGAATCGCATGGGCAGTCATCACGTTCTGCAAGAAATAGGTGTCAGCAATCGGGTCGAGCACGAGGCCGGAAGTTTCACCGACGAAAAGGGCGAATTTACGCAGTTCGTCCACGACCCGGCTGTGCTTGGCAAAACCCTCCATATCCTTCGCGTCCCTGCTCAACGAAAGGGACTCCACTTGCGGTTTGAGCGTCGACCAGTGCTTATCGAGTCCTAGTTCCGGGTGCTCCTTGATCCAGCGGTCCAGCGATGCCACATGTTTTTCCAAAGTCACCCGCGTCTGGGACAGTTGCGCAGCAAACTCAGGATTGGATGCCAGCAACAGCAATACACGCTGGTGCTGCACTTCAGTCACCACATCGGTAATCATGTCGGTGCCTTGCGCGCCAGCCATGTCGCTGCGTGCAGTGGCGTAATCGCTCAGGGACGAAGAAACCTGGACAAAACTTACAACCACCAGTGGCACCAACGCCAGCACCGCCAGTATCGACAGCTTGAACGACATCTTCAGCCGCTGCATCAAGGCCACTCCGGGCTTGAGCCACGTCGGTGTTCGAACGCTTTTTGAGTCAGTCTGCATAAGGCTTCACGAGTAAAGGGTCACACAACGGAGCGTGGGTCAATCTATCGATCTTACTGCCATTGACGGTACCAACACCTGCCTGCGCTGGCACGCTACAGTTCACCCGCCAAGGACCCGTTGCAGCTCCGCCTGAAGTGCGTTTTGATCGATGGGTTTAGCCACGTAGCCGTCCGCGCCAGCCTTTTTGTAACGCGCCCGATCCCCGGGCTCGTCATGGGCAGTCGCCATGATGATGGGCAAATGGATGCCGGTGGCCTGCTCCTGCAGGCGAATTGCAGCCAGCGCTTCAAGACCATCCATCTGCGGCATCATGACATCCATCAGCACCACATCGAACGTCAGTTTGGACAGGCATTTCAATGCCTTGTCGCCGTCACCCACCACCACACCTGTATGACCAAGGGCGTTGAGCATGGCAATGACCAGTCTCTGGTTAATGGTGTTGTCTTCCGCGACAAGAACTTTCAGGGCACGCATGAGATAAGACCTTAGATCACAGTATCGACGCTGTTGCGCATGGCTATCTGCGCGACCGCATTCAACGCCCCTTCAACCACCGGTTGTCCAGCGATCAGGCGCAGCGACCCGGCCGCTACCATCTTATCGCGCGATCTGCGCGTCATGGATTGCGAGGTGCCATAGGCGCTGGTAAACAGGAACAGTGTTCCATGCGGACTGGCCCATGTCAACTGGGTTCGTACCCAGCGGTCCTGCACCCGCATTTCAACCCAGGAACCCAGCTGCAAGTTGGCAAAAGACGATGTTCCCGACACTGGGGCCACAGCCTGTGCCGTCTCCCCGGAATCCACACCCGCTGCGCGCTCTTCGCTTGCGTTCGCGCCTGCAGACACGTCTGCGCCTAAGTCCTGCAATTCGATGAAATTGGAAGCCTCGGCCTCCTGCGGTGCCACCCATGGATCGCCCGTTTCAACCAGCCGAACCGAGGCGCTGGTGCGCGGTACCGGTACGGGTTCTGCTATCTCTTCGGCTGGCTTCTGCGCTACCCGGAAGGCCTTTTGATGTAGCGCCATCAGGGACTCCAGGAACGCACTGGTCCGCGTGGACGGGTAGGCAATACTGTCGAGGCCCTCGCGCAGGGTCCCCAGCAACAG
>CAJBVC010000632.1 GCA_903958915.1 uncultured beta proteobacterium | reverse complement strand
TCGCGCTTGCCTTGAATTCGTAATACTCATTGCGCGGGCAGCCGTGGTGCACCAGTTGTTCTGCGTACAGAAGCGGACGCCCCACCTCATCCAGATCACTGGGCTGCAGCCCTTCCTGTGCCAGCTGTTCCAGCGTGTCGACCACCCATCCCGGGTGCACTGGGCAGCCGGCTATATTGACCACCGGCAACCCCTCACTGGACACAAACTCTTCGCCCAGCAAACCACCAAAGTCTGTCGTTTCATATTGCAAACCAGTGGCCTGCAGAGGATTGCCCGGCGTACTGGCCGACAGTCCGCCATAGGAACTGCACGAACCAATGGCGAACACCCAACGCGCACGTGCGCTGAGGCGCTGCACCCACTCGGTCAGCGGCCGGCCATTGCCGGCCATCAAATGGAATTTGCCGGTCCCATGGGGACCACGCAGCATCGCCCCCTCAACGCAGAGGACGTCAAATTCCATAGCGCCACTCGCACACTGTTCAAGCGTTTCGAGCGCATCAGGCCCACTTTCCAACGCCAGCGCGGGGTGCCAGACAAACTCGATCCCGGCATCACGCAGTTCATCGAACAAGGGGCGCGGCTCCGAGCACAGCAGCGATTGGGTGCACCCGCCGCATCCGCCACTTTGCAGCCACAGCACCCGCATCATGTCTGCTCCATCCCGGCGCGCACCAGCTTGGCACGCAAACCCACGCGCGACAGGCCCAGCTCGCGCGCCGCTGCCGACTTGTTCCAGCGGTGGCGGATCATGGCCTCCCGGATGACCTGCAGTTCGAGCTGCTCCATGCGCTCCTTCAATCCCCCCGATAGGCGGGCAAGCCATGCCAGGTCTTCGACTTGCGTTTCGCCCACCGGTGTTCGAAGAACCTGGGGCGAGAGCAGATCGGCACCCAACGTCGGCGTGCTGGCAAGCGCCACCATGCGCAAGATTTCATTCTGCAATTGCCGCACATTGCCGGGCCAGCGGTAGGCCGCGATGCAGGCCAGCGCCTCGCTGGTAAAGCCGCCTACTGGCTTACCCAGGGAACGGCTGCTGCTGTCCAGCAAACGCTGGGCGAGCAGTGCCAGGTCCATAGGCCGTTCACGCAAAGGCGGTACATGTAGCGCGATGGTCGCCAGCCGGTAGTACAGGTCTTGCCTGAAACGACCGGTGCGTACATCGTCCTCAAGGTCCCGGTTGGTGGCGGCGATAACACGCACATCGACTGTCACCGAGCGGTTGCTGCCCAGAGGTCGAAACTCACCCTCCTGCAGCACCCTTAACAGCTTGACCTGAAAGGCCGGGCTGGTTTCCCCGATTTCGTCCAGGAAAAGCGTTCCACCATCGGCCTGCTGGAACAACCCGACCCGGTCTTCGGTGGCGCCGGTGAAAGCGCCACGCTTGTAGCCAAAAAGCTCCGATTCGAGCAGCGTGTCCGGCAAGGCACCGCAGTTCTCGGTGATAAAGGGCCGGTCGGTTCGCAGACTCTCGTAATGAATCGCGCGCGCCACCATTTCCTTGCCGGTGCCCGACTCGCCCGTCACCAGCACCGACAGGTCAAACGGCGCAATGCGCTCGACCAGATCACATACCGCAGCAAGTGGACTCCCCGGAGCACGTATCAGCCCGCGCAGCCCGTATGCGTGGCGCAACTTCTCGTACTTGGACTCGACGCGCTTCTTGAGCACAGGCTCGGCCGTGCGCAGGTCGAGTGACAGGCGCTGGTTGTCCTGCTGCAAACGCCAGACCTCGGAGGCACGCTGCATGGTCAGCACCATCTGCTCGGGTTGCCAGGGCTTGAGTAAATACTGCCAGATCCCCGCCTCGTTAACACCACTGATGATGTCTTCGGCATCGGTATGCCCGGACAGGATGATGCGCACCGCGTCGGGCCACCGATCGCGCACTTCCTTCAAAAACGCAACACCGGTGGTTCCCGGCATGCGCTGATCGCACAGCACCACCCGAATGGGCCAGGCCGACTGTTCCTGCTCCAGGATCTCCATGGCCGCTGCAGCGTTGCCTGCACAGAAGACCTCAAAGTCTTCCTCCAGCGTGCGGCGCAGGGCTTCCTGAGAGCGTACTTCGTCATCAACCACCAGTACCGCCGGGAGTTTGCGCAGGGTGGACGCATTCATACGGTTTGGCTCCAGTGCAGATCGCGGTGGATCGCCAGGTGGCGCGGCGTCCAGGAATGGGGGGATCGCGCCACAAAATGGTGGCGCGCCACATGGTACGACGCATCAAAACCGAAAAAATTGCGCTGCATTACCTTCAACTCTTCATTGCGGTACCACGCAAGCGGTTTGGTCGCTTCATCGGCACGCCGCTGTTCGCGTTTGACCGCCAACTGTGCGGCGAATTCTGGCGCCTGCACCAGCGCCACGGCGCGGCTAATCACCACGCTGGAAAAGTCTTCGCTTGGCAGACAGGCATCGTACAGCCCCACGCGCACCGACTCCTGCGCGGACATGGGCAACCGGTTTTGCATGATCGCGCGCGCTTGGACCTGGCCTACGCGCGCTGGCAGCAGGTACGTCCAGAACTCGGACCCGTACAGGTTGCCCATGTTCTTGTAGTGGGGGTTGAGCATGACCCCATCGCGCACCCACACCTCATCGGCAGCGCGCGCGAGAAAGCATCCGCCTGCGCCCGCGCCGCCGTGCAGCGCGGCTATCGTCAGGTGCGTTTCACAGCGCAATACGGCCTCCGCCAAATCATCCATCGCGTTGATGTTGGCCCAGGATTCATCGGATGGACTTGCAGCAGCTTCAATCGTGTTGAGATGGATTCCGTTGGACCAGAAGTCTGCGCCGCCCCTGAGCACAATCGCCTTTGTCGGCTGCATAGTCGCCCACTGAAAAGCCTGCGTGAGCCGTTCACACTGTCCGGTGGCCATGGCGCCGTTGTAAAACGCGAAGTCGAGCAGGCCCACGCCGTCCATCTCCGAGTAGGCGATGTCCTGCCAGGTGGGTTCACGCGCCATCCACCATCCCTCCAAGGGCAATTCAGGCAGCGATAGGGCTTCGGGAAACGCCAGTGTGGTGGGCAACTTGAATCCGCCTGCGCGTTTTACATGCCCAAGCCAGACCGCGCCGTCCACCGTGGCCCGCAGGACGGCCGTTGCGCGACGCCCCAATAGTTCACCTGGCGTGCCACCTAGCGCAACCTCTGGCCAGGCATCAAAAATATGGCAGGGCTCACCCCACAGCGTGTCGGCCACACCTGGAAACCCGTCGGCGGCATGGATTTTTGCCAGGATGGTCTGGGTGGTTTCTGCCTGCCAGTCAATAGCGCGATCACTCTGACGCATCAGGGCATGTGCCTGACCCGGCACGCGCCGCGGATTGAAGCGACCCGACTCGCACCGCTCCACGGCCAACAAGGCGGCATGCACCGCCGCTTGCGTCACCTCATTGCGGTAGATGGACGACTTTTTTGCGCTGCGCATGGCAAAGGTCTCGCTGGCCCAGACTGGCCCGGCGTCCATTGCAGCCTCGGCCTGCAAAACCGTCACGCCCCAACTTGCTTTGCCTTGCTGAATCGCCCAGTCCAGCGCTGAAGGTCCACGATCGCCCTCAATGCCTGGGTGTACCACCATGCAGGTGTGGCGGGACCAGACCGATTCCGGGATGGCACGCTTCAAAAATGGAGCCAGGATCAGGTCAGGCCGAAACAGCGCAACCGCCTCTTCGGTGACCGCATCGGAAATATCAAACTCGACACTCACGACATGGCCCCGCGCCTTCAGTTCAGCGAACAGGCGCTGCGCCAAACTATTAAAGCTGTGCGTGAGAAGGAGGATTCGCATGGTCTGAGCGTGTAGGACCGGATAGTACCCGGAACTACCAGGCAGACTGGCGATGGCCGCGCTTGCGCCCAGCATGGAGACGCAGGGTTCATAGTCAAATTGACCGCCAGCGCTTGCCAGATAAGCGTGACGTGCTCCTGAAGTTGTAGCGTCTTCCAATTTATTGGCGACGCTGATAGATCGGTTAGTCCTTCACCGGGACATGCGGCCGCAATTGGGGCTGCGTTGCACGGCCCCACTTTCGTGCTCCCGAATCAGTTATTTTCTCCAGAACGCCGGGGTAAACAACACCAGCAAGCTGAGCAACTCCAACCGACCGAGCAACATGGCAAAGGAGCAGACCCAGGTCTGAAAACTGGTCAGCCCACTGTAGTTGACGGCCGGACCTACATCCCCCAGGCCAGGCCCGATGTTGTTCACGCAGGCGATCACCGCGGTGAAGGCGGTCACTACATCGAGTCCACTGAACAGCAGCACCATGGTCAGGCCGACCAGACTTGCACCGTAGACCATCATGAAGGCAATAACGCTCTGCATCACCTGGTCGCTGATGGCTTGCCCGCCCAAAATCACGGGATTAACAACATTGGGATGAACGATACGAACCATTTCGCGGTTCGACTGTTTCAGCAACAGCAGCATGCGGATCATCTTGATGCCGCCGCCGGTAGATCCTGCACAAGTGGCAAAACAGCCTAGCAAAATCATCATGACGGGCGCAAACAAGGGCCATTGGGCATAGTCATGGTTGGCAAAACCGGTGGTGGTGGCGATGGAGATGACATGGAAAGCGGTATGCCGAAATGCCTCGGGCAAAGTGGGGTAACTTTGGTGCACGAAGAGGTAGGCGGTGATAAGCACAATGGCCCCAGCCACTGAGAGATAGAAGCCCCGCACCTCGACGTTGCGCCACAGCACCGACAAAGACTTCCTGCGCCAAGCGGCGAAGTACAGCATCAGGTTAATGCCCGACAGCAGCATAAACACCATGGCCACGCCCTCGATGCGCGCACTGTTCCAATGCCCGAAGCTCGCGTCGTAGCTGGAAAAACCGCCCAGGCTGACGGTAGAACACATGTGCATGAAGGCATCCACCCAACTCATGCCCGCCCAGCGGTAGGCAAGAAAACAAGCCACAGAAAGAACAAAGTAGGTGCCCCAGATGACACGGGCCGTGTCGGCAATACGGGGCGTGAGTTTCTGGTCTTTCATGGGGCCAGCCGATTCGGCTTTGAACAGTTGGCTCCCTCCCACCCCCAGCATGGGCAGAAT
>CAJBVC010000631.1 GCA_903958915.1 uncultured beta proteobacterium | reverse complement strand
CCCGGCCAAAGGGTGTGCTGCGAGCGGGTCACGGGCGCGCAGCGCAGTCGCCTCTTTGGCGAATTGCGCGCCATCCACTGTGCCGAAAGCCGCCACGAAAGTGGCCTCGTCACAGGGGTAATCCTGCGGGTCAATGCCCACCACGATGCCGGCGTTGGCGTTGCGCTCATTGCGTGAATACTGGCTCATGCCGTTGGTCACGACGCGACCGGGCTCACTGGTGGCTGCCACCACCGTGCCGCCCGGGCACATGCAGAAACTGTATACCGAGCGGCCATTGGCAGCATGGTGTACCAGTTTGTAGTCCGCAGCGCCCAGCATCGGATGTCCGGCATGGCGTCCCCAGCGCGCCCGATCAATCACGCTTTGCGGGTGCTCAATACGAAACCCCACCGAGAAGGACTTGGCCTGCATGGCCACGCCGCGGCGGTACAGCATGGCAAAGCTATCGCGCGCGCTGTGGCCCAGCGCCATCACGACCTGCGTTGCGGCAAGCTCCGTCGTGCGGCCGTCCAAAGCATTTTCGACCTGCAGACCGCACAGGGAAAGCGTAGAGCGCTCCTCATTCAATAGCAAATCCACCACTTTATGGCCAAAGCGTACCTCGCCACCGAGGGCGATGATTTGTTCACGGATGCTCTCCACCACCTTCACCAGCTTGAAGGTGCCGATATGCGGGTGTGCCTCGTAGAGAATCTCCGCCGGCGCCCCGGCCTTGACCAGTTCCTCCATCACCTTGCGACCCAGAAAGCGCGGATCCTTGATCTGGCTGTACAGCTTGCCGTCGGAAAACGTGCCGGCACCACCCTCACCAAACTGCACGTTGCTCTCGGGTTTCAGCGTGTTCTTGCGCCACAAACCCCAGGTGTCTTTGGTGCGTTGGCGCACCGTGGTGCCGCGCTCCAGCACGATCGGGCGCAAGCCCATTTGCGCCAGCAACAATGCGGCGAACATGCCGCAGGGCCCGAACCCAACCACCACCGGACGGTCGTCCGGGTTCCTGGGCTGGCAGGGCAGCAGGGTGTAACGCATGTCTGGTGTGGGGCCAACGTGGGGGTGTCCCGCAAGTTGCGCCAACAGCTCCGTCTGGAGGGTGGTGTCCAGATCCACGTCGACGATGTAGACCACCAGCAATTCGGCCTTGCGGGCATCGAAACTGCGCTTGTGGACTACCAGTTGCTTGATGTCAGCAGCGGCAACACCCAGCACCTTGGCTGCCATCTGTACCAGTTGTGCGATCGGGTGCGCTGTGGGCGCGCGGTCGGCCTCGGTTTCGCTGGGCGCATCGGCAGCGCGGCGCACCACCACCGGCAGGGCGGACAAAGGGAGTTTGAGTTCAGAAATGCGGATCATGGCGGCTCGTAGTTATCAAGCAGATGCCGATGATACGTTGGGACAAATGTCCCAGTTTGCATTACATTGCACCGAGTCAGGAGCGAAGCCTCTACTCTGCCAACCATGTTGACACTACCAGACATCCCGTATCCGAATGGTTTGGCCGCCGATGCCGATGCCGTTTTGCTACTGCGAAAATTGGCAATCTCGATCCTGGGCGTGGGGGTGCTCCTGGGATCTGTCTTGCTGTTGAACGGCGATGGCATACGCATCAGCGTTGTGCTTGCCTTGATTGCTGGCGTCATCATGCTGCTGTTGGTGCGCAGCCGTCGACTGATCGCTGCTGCACACGTACTGTGCTGGGGCCTTCTGCTCTCCGGAACCATGGGGATTTATGTGTTTGGCATTCGGTCGACCGGTGCATTGCTGCTGCCATTGGCGATCATGTCCGGCGGCTGGCTGCTGGGACGAATCCCGGCGGCTTGCCTGGCCATTGCCGGGTCGTCGGTGTCGCTGTGGGCGTACTTTCAGCACGTCAAGGACCCAACCCGTGGCATGCCACCCGTCGGACTTCCCGACGCTTTGGGGCATGTGGCTATCTTTATGGTGACCGCCATGCTGGCTGCGGCGATGGCAGCGACCCTGCGCCGTCAGTACGACAAAGTCAACGCACTGGCCAAGGGCCTGCAGGAGTCCAACGCCACACTCGAGGAGCGTGTGGCTGAACGGTCGGCGCAGTTGGCGAGCGTGCAGCAAAAGGTGATGGACACCGAGAAGCTCACCTCGCTGGGCGCCATGGTGGCCGGCATTTCCCACGAGCTCAACACGCCGCTGGGCAATGCGCTGACGGTCTCCACCTCGCTCGAAGCTCAGGTGCGCAGCCTTTCGCAACGGGTGGAATCGGGCAAGCTCACGCGGACCGAGATGGCGGAGTTTTTGACTGGTGCTGCAGCCATGGCGCAACTGGCCACACAAGCGGTCACGCGGGCCGCCGATTTGGTGGCTAGTTTCAAGCAGATTGCAGTGGACCAAACTTCCGAGCAACGACGCAGTTTTCAACTCGATCGGGTCGTCATCGACAACATTGCGGCACTGCGGCCATCCCTGCCACTAGGCGACTTGGCCATTGCTGTGAATATCGCCGAAGACATCCTGTGTGACAGCTATCCCGGCCCGCTCGGTCAGGTGGTCAGCAATCTGGTGCAGAACGCCGCGTTGCATGGACTGGAAGGCAATTCGCAAGGGTGTATTGAAGTGTCCGCGCAGGTTGTGGGTGACCAGGTGCATCTTTCGGTGACCGATGCCGGTTGCGGTATGGAGCCACAGGTGCTGGCCCGGGTGTTCGAGCCATTTTTTACCACGCGTCTTGGGAAAGGTGGT
>CAJBVC010000630.1 GCA_903958915.1 uncultured beta proteobacterium | reverse complement strand
TGCAACGCCGCGACTGCATGCGACTGCCTATGGCCCGCCAGGCATCCGCTCTGCGTTGGCCGCATCAGCGGTGCGTGCCCATTTGAACCACTTTCACATTCTCCAGTTAGGCGCGCAAACACAGGCGCGCTGACTGAATGCTGGGCCGACTTCAGGTCTTCTTTGCGCCCAGCTTGGACTCCTTGCCCTTGACCAAACGGTTGATGTTTTCTGCGTGACGCCAGAATAACAATGCCGCCATGACGGCGATGGACAGGAGAATCCACTTGTTCAAGTACCAGACCTCGCCATCCCCCAAAAGATAGTACACCGGGGCTAATCCCGCAGCCGCGAGCGACGAGAGCGACGAATATCGAAAGAAATAGGCCACCAGCAACCAGGTCGCACCCACTGCCAGACCCAGTATCCAGCTGACACCTACCAGCACACCCAGGGCAGTTGCCACCCCCTTGCCACCCACAAAACGGAAAAACACCGGGAAGAGGTGACCGGCAAAAGCGGCTAATCCCACCAAAGCGACTGTGCCGTCTTCCAGACCGTATGGTTTGCCGTACCACCGCACCAACACCACTGGCAGCCATCCTTTTGCCGCATCCAACAGCAGGGTCACTACCGCCGCCACCTTGGAGCCGGACCGCAGTACATTGGTCGCACCCGGGTTCTTGCTGCCATAGGTGCGTGGATCATTCAGGCCAAATACATGGCTGACGATGACGGCAAACGACAGCGAACCCAGCAGGTAGGCCGCCAGCGTAGCGATAAGGGGATACATGGTGGTAAGGGACATAAGGTGTTTCTCTCCTGTCAGCACGCTTCAAATACAGCGATTCATTCCTTGAGCGCACACTGTACCGCTTTAGCACCAAGCAACTGGACACACACGGCTGGATCGATTCCGACCAGATAGCCCCGGCGCCCTCCATTAACAAGGATGCTCGACAGCGCCAGAATACTTTCCTCGATGTACACAGGCATGGTCCGTCTGGTGCCGAAGGGCGACGTTCCGCCCACCAGGTAGCCGCTGTGGCGGTTTGCAACCTCGGGCGAACAAGGCTCCACCGATTTGGCGCCGATCTGGCGCGCCAGGTTCTTCGTGGAGACCTTGCGGTTGCCGTGCATCAGCACCACCAGTGGCTTTGCGTCCTGATCCTGCATGATGAGGGTCTTGACCACACTGAATGGGTCAAAGCCCAGAACTCGCGCACTGTGGAGTGCGCCACCATGCTCCAGGTACTCGTAGGGATGTTCGGTGTAAGACACTTTGCGTGCCTTGAGCCATTGCGTCGCCGGTGTCTCGGATACATGCTTTGCCATGGGGAGCTATTGTCGCAAAGGATCTCATGGATGCCGCGGCGCTCTGCCTGCATGTAAGGCAACCGAACCGACCGGTCAAAAGCGATATGGGGTGTTACTATTCATCCAAATTGCTCCTGTCCCACCCCTTTGTACAGCACTATCTGACAATTCATGTTTTATGTTGTCCGTCATTCCGATGGGTCGATTCTTTCGGTGTCACGCGTTCCGGTGGCAGGCGGTGAAGCACTGGCAGCGTTGGAGCCGGATATCGCCGCATTTTTCGGTCAACCCACCACCAGCTCCGGGTTTGACGCCGTCGATGCGGGATTTGTTCGGGTGCTGGAGGACTTGATTGACACCCTTATTAGTAAAGGAGTCATCCGCCATACCGATTTGCCGGAGGCGGCGCAAAAGAAACTGTTGCTACGCAAGGGTCTGCGTAGCCGGATATCCGGCGCTTTGGACCTCTTGGGCACTGATGAACGCATCCTGTAGCACTTCTGTTCTGTGCACAAAATGATGCCTGGAGTTCTTGATGGCCGTTGGTGAAGAATCGACGCAGTCCAATTCCTGGAGAATTGGAGAGCACAGCGCCCGCTTTGATCCTCTGCTCGACAGCGTTGTGGCAGTGGCTCGAATTTTTGGAATTGCGACAACGCCCGAAGCGCTTTCTTCCGGTTTGCCGCTCGAGGGCAGTTGCCTGACACCGGCACTGTTGCCGCGTGCGGCTGCGCGCGCGGGACTGACTGCAAAATTAGCCCGCCGATCGCTGCAAGCTCTCCGTCCGGGGCTGTTGCCCGTCATATTGCTACTAAAGGGCAATCAGGCGTGCATTTTGCTAGAGTGGCTGCACACCGGAGATGCACGGATTCGATTTCCGGAGAATGGCGAGTCTTCCGACGTCTTGACCCGTTCCGAACTGGAAGCGCAGTTCGCGGGAATTGTGTTCTTTGTCCGTCCCATCTTCAATTTTGACGCCCGCTCCCCAAGTGAAGGATCCATCACGGCGCGGCACTGGTTTTGGGGAGTTGTTTTTCAGAACTGGCGCCTCTACCGCGACGGTCTCATCGCGGCATTGCTGATCAACCTGTTTGCTTTGGCTCTGCCGATGTACTCCATGACGGTGTATGACCGCGTCGTTCCAAATCGAGCCGAGGAAACGCTATGGGTTTTATCAGTTGGCGTACTCCTCATGATGGTTTTCGACACCGTATTGAGGACATTGCGCGCGTACATTCTGGACACAGCAGGCAAGCGTATTGACGTCACCTTGTCAGCCAAAATCATGGAACGCGTGCTTGGCCTTCGCATGGCGGACAGACCCGCTTCAGTGGGTTCGTTTGCTGCCAATTTGCGGGCGTTCGAGTCGGTCCGGGACTTTGTTGCCTCGGCCACAGTGACCACTTTGGTCGACATCCCCTTTGTATTTGTCTTTTTTGCTGCCATTGTCTGGATATCACCCTGGCTGGTGGTACCACCGCTGGTTTGCATCACGCTCCTGCTGCTGACTTCCTTTGTAGTACAGCAGAAGATGGAGGAACTGGTGGACATTACCCAACGGGCCACTTCTCAGCGCAATGCGACGCTGGTAGAAAGCTTGGTGGGCATCGAGACGGTGAAGTTCATGGTGGCTGAAAGTATCTTCCAGCGCAAGTGGGAACAATCCACGGTATTTTTGGCACAGCAGGGTACCAAGCTCAAACTGCTTTCCACCACCACAATGAACATTGCGCAAGTGTTGCAGCAGCTCGTCTCCGTGACGGTGGTGATTGTCGGTGTCTACCTTCTGATAGACAATCGGGTCACCATGGGCGGCATCATCGCAGCCTCGATGCTGGCGGGTCGCGCCATGGCGCCATTCGGCCAGGTGGCCGGTTTACTGATGCAATTCCATGGCGCGAAAAGCGGGCTGGCGTCGGTCGAAAAACACATGCAGACCGAACCCGAGCGACCGCAGGACTATGTATTCCTGCACCGATCCAGCTTTCAGGGAGCGATCGAGTTTCGCAATGTCACTTTTTCTTACCCAGGAACCCAACAGACAGCCCTGAACAAAGTGTCATTCAAGATTCAAGCCGGAGAGAAAGTTGCCTTCATCGGGCGGGTCGGCTCCGGAAAGTCAACGTTACAGCGGTTGATTCTTGGTTTGCACGTACCCACCGAGGGAGCGATACTCATCGACGGTATTGACATGCGCCAGATCGACCCCGCGGAGTTGCGCAGGGCGGCGGGATTCGTCTCCCAGGACGTCAACCTGTTCTATGGCACGCTCAAGGAGAACATCGCATTGGGCGCTCCGTTTGCGAGTGACCAGGACATTCTGGCTGCTGCCGAGGTAGCGGGAGTCACGGAGTTTGCAAATCGCCACCCACGGGGCTTTGACATGCTGATTGGGGAGCGGGGTGAATCGTTGTCAGGTGGCCAGCGTCAAGCCGTCGGGATTGCGCGCGCTGTGCTGAACGACTCGCCCATGTTGCTGCTCGACGAGCCGAGCAGCAACATGGACCACCAGAGCGAAGATTTACTCAAAGCACGCCTCGCCCGTTTCACCAAGGGGAAGACGGTAATTTTGGTGACGCACCGCACATCCCTTCTGGACTTGGCAGACCGTTTGATTGTGATTGACAACGGGCAGGTAATGGCCGACGGACCGAAGCAGCAAGTGATTGAAGCCCTGCAAAAAGGCAGAGTAGGCAGGGCCGCCTGATGTCTCCCAACGAGGGCAAGAAACACTGGATCGCTGGCCTCTGGTCGCGGTTTTACCAAACCTGTTCGCGACGCTTTGATCGAGTTTCCAACGCGCTGAGTGGCTCCCACGACGAACTTGACAATGACTTTGATAGCAATGCCGATTGGGCCATTGCTGAGGAAACACCGCGTGGCGCAAGGGTATTGGTGTGGGCCATCGGGATCACCGTGGTTGTCATGACTCTGTGGGCCCACTTTGCCGTGCTCGATGAAGTGACCCGCGGTGAAGGCAAGGTCATTCCGTCCAGACAAGTGCAGGTGCTGCAGAGCCTGGATGGTGGCATGGTGACGGAAATCCTGGTAAGGGAAGGTCAATCCGTCAAAGTGGGCGATTTGCTGCTGAAGGTAGACGCCACGCGCATGGTGTCTTCACTGCGCGAGAACCGTTCGCAGTATCTGTCTTTGCTTGCCAAGGGTGCACGCTTGCGCGCCCTGGCCGAAGGGGCCCGCTTTGTGCCGCCGCCCGAGGTGACATCGGAGGCGCCTGAAATTGCCGCACAGGAAAGAGCGCTGTTTGAGTCGCGGCGCGAGGAGCTCGATGCCACGATGGGTGTTGCGAGGCAACAAGCTTCTCAACGTACACAGGAGTTGGTGTCGGTTCGCGCGCGGCGTGAGCAGGCTTCACAAAGCTACAACCTTACCGCCCGTGAACTGGAAATGACCCGGCCACTGGCCAAGTCTGGCGCCATATCGGATGTGGAGCTGTTACGTCTGGAGCGCGATGTGGCGCGCTACCGGGGTGAACGCGATAGTGCCAATTCAGACATACCCCGACTCGAATCTGCCATTGCCGAGGCGAATCGGAAATTGCAGGAAATCGAGCTGACTTTCAGAAACATTGCACGTTCGGAACTCAGTGAGACCAACGCCAAAATCAATGCGCTTACCGAGGGCAGCACGGCCCTGCAAGACCGCGTCAAACAAACCGAGATACGGTCGTCGGTAAACGGTACGATCAAGCAACTGAAAGTCAATACCGTGGGCGGAGTGGTACAACCAGGAAAGGACCTGGTTGAAGTAGTGCCATCGGACGACGCGTTGCTCTTGGAGGCGCGTGTCGTGCCCCGAGACATTGCTTTCCTTAGTCCTGGGCAGAAGGCACTGGTAAAGTTCACGGCGTATGACTTTGCCACCTACGGTGGTTTAGAAGCTACGCTGGAGCATATTTCTGCAGATACCGTACTGGATGAAAAAGGCAATGCCTTCTTTCTGGTTCGGGTCCGTACCTTATCGACCAGTATTGGACCGCGCCAACTGCCGATTATTCCTGGCATGGTGGCAGAAGTGGACATTCTGACCGGCAAGAAGTCCGTGTTGTCCTACCTGATGAAACCGATCCTGAGAGCCAAGTCCAATGCGATGACTGAACGATGAAAGCACATAGCAAAGTCATTCTGGTTACCCGGGACGAAGGACTTGGGATGCACTGGAGGAAAGCGTTTGGAGCCAGAGGATCAACGTTAGTGGACGGTCTGGCACAAGCGTTGCGATTACCGGCTGACGCGGGCACTGTCATTTGGCTGGATTTGGCGCATGAACCAATGCCCTCGTCGGTGGCAGTGGACTGGTCCGATTGGATTCGCAGTCATCAATGTCTGGCGGTGGCGTGCAGTTCCAGCCCCACCGATGATGAAGCCATGATACTGCTGGACAGCGGCTTCATGGGGTACTGCCATGCCTACTCTGACGCAGCAACCTTGCGCCGGGTTCAGGAAGTCGTGCTTTCTGGTAACTTCTGGATTGGAAAGAGCCTCATGCAGCGCTTGCTCCTTCAGGTTAACCGTGCCGCGCCTTCAAAGCCCAGTGCCTCCTTGGACTGGGCCATCGACCTGACACCAAGGGAGCGTCAGGTTGCCATCTTGGCCGCCAACGGAGCAGCCAATTTGGCGATTGCCAGGCAGTGCGCAATTACTGAACGAACCGTCAAAGCCCATCTGGGCACCGTTTTTCAAAAGCTCAACATCAGCGACAGGCTACAACTGGCTCTGCGCGTGCATGGTATCAGCTGAGCATTCTGTGTACTCCACCTGTACTTGAGGACAATACCCGACCAGGATGTATCCCACTATATTCGTCTCTATTCTTACCATTGGTGTAACTAAGAGGTGTTTATGGCTACTAGTCAAGTTTCTGCTCAAGCGCGTGGTGTTGTTAGTGTCCTGCAAGGGAACGCATGGGTCGTCAACGCCGATGGCACACGCGTGCCACTGAAACTGGGCGATGAAGTTCAAGAAGGCCAGAAAGTTGTCACCGAAGACGGGTCCCGACTGGAGCTTGCGCTTCCCAATGGACAGGCAATCGCTATCACGTCTGGGCGGGAGCTTCTGATCGATGCCACACTGCTTGGATCGTTGCCTGTCGACAAGACGGAAGCTGCCCTCAAAGATCTGAATAGTGGCGCTGCCGCCGTAGCGAAGATCATTGCTGAAGGTGGTGATTTGTCAACCCAATTGGAAGCGACAGCCGCCGGCCTCTCTGGTGGTGACGGTAGCGACTCACACGGTTTTGTGCGGCTCTTGCGTATTCAGGAAGGTGTCACGCCTCTCGGAATTGAACGTAACGCCAATGCCGCAGGCGATGAAATACCGGTACCGCAATTTGTTGCAACTTCGGACAATGTGACTGCACAAATCACGGTGGATTCCGTTACACCAGACAACATCCTGAACGCGGCAGAAAGTGGCGGCAGTGTGCCTGTTACCGGCACAGTCACAGGCGACATTCGCCAGGGCGACACAGTAACCCTCAACATCAATGGATCTACGTTTACAGGTACTGTCGGCGCAGACAGAACATTTAGCATCGATGTACCAGGCCGCATCCTGGCGATCGACCCGGACAAAGCGATCGATGCCAGCGTTACCGGGTTTGATAGCCAGGGCAATACGATCATTGCCACCACCACTCACATATACCAGGCCGAGGTGCTCGTCACCGCCATCAGCAGTCCCACGGTGACTGAAGGCACCGATCTGGTCTATGCCGTCACTTTGTCAGGTGCCTCCAGCACCCCAAGCACCTTTGCCTTCACCCTCGGAGGCGGCACCGCCAGCACCACCGACTACACAAC
>CAJBVC010000629.1 GCA_903958915.1 uncultured beta proteobacterium | reverse complement strand
GGACCGCAACGTATCCGCCAACGCCTGTTCGCCGTCCAGATAGAACGCTTGCCGAGCCAGCGCGTCATCCATTGCGGTTTGCAAGGTTTCCACCATGAGCGCATGCGCGGTCTTGCCCGTCTGCGCCGCGATGAGGGCGATAGTTTGCTTGAGTGCGTCCGGCAGCTTCAATGAGGTGGTTGTCGTCATGCCAATATCCAGAATAGGTAGCACCATCGTAGCACCAGTTGGCGGGTTCGCTATCATCCCGCCACGGGAGTCACCACCACACCGACCGATGCCACCGCCTTCATCCAGCGCTGGAGCGCGCTGACCGACCAAAAGTTGGTGGCTATCGGCTTGAGTGATGTTTTTTGCCTCGGCGCTCTTTCCAGTCAAGCTCACTTCACTTTGGCACTGGCAACAGTTTGAACGTTGGAGGATCGTCCGGTTTACAGCAAATCCACCTGCTTCGAAACCTTCCCCTTCCCCGACGAGTCCACCGGCCTGACTTCAGAGTTGCGCCAGAAAATCGCCAGCCTCGCAGAGCAGATCGACGCCCCGACCCGCGAATTTGGGGTCAGAGCCGTCGCCCTTCGGAGCGTCAAACATATGGAACTCGCCGCAGGTGGGGCAGTCGGGGGCTGTGGGGGCCGATTTGGCGAGCGCAGCGAGTATGAGGCCCCCGCAGTCACCGGCTGTCCCACTTGCGGCAGGCACACAAGCCAGCAAACAAGCAGGCAAGGCCTGGTTGGCGTGCTCAAAGACCTGCACGACGAACTCGATACCGCCGTGCTGCAAGCCTACGGCCTGAGTGCCACTGCAAGTGTTGAAGACATCCTCAGCCACCTGGTCACCCTGAACCGGCAGCGCGCCGCAGAGGAAGCACAGGGCGTGGTGCGCTGGCTGCGGCCCGAGTTTCAGAATCCCACTACGCCGACCAGCGTTTCGCTATTAAAACAAGCGCCGCCTGCGTAGGTACAGCAAGCGTTGGAGGCGCTGGGGCGGGATCAGCGGGTACGGGCGCCGGGCGGCACTGGCACAAGCTGGCGGGCGTGACTAGAATCGACAGACCCATCACGAAAGGTACATGCCATGTTGCAAAGCTACGAAGCCCAGTTAAGGGGCAACCAGGTGACTTGGCTCGGGTCGCCACCCTCCGGCCTCGATCAGATTCAGCACGTGTTGGTCGTGCTGGAAGCGCCAGCGACAGCCCCAACCACCCCCCGCCGCACTGCATCCGAAGTACTTCAACGGGCACGCGGCTCATTGGCCGCCGGTGATCGTGAAAGTGTGTTGGCAACACTGGCCCAAATGCGCCAGGAATGGGATCGATAGGTGTCCGACACGATCGCACAATCCCGACTTGCATTTGATAGCTCCGTCATCATTCTGTTTCTCAATGGGAAATTGCCCGCTGAATTTCTGCTGCGCTTCGAACAAGGCATCGAAGGCGGCAAGGCGCTGATTTCCGCTGTCGTTCGGGCCGAAGTCTTGGCATGGCCCCAACATACTGAAGCCTCCCTGGTGGTCGCAACCGATCTGCTCGATTTGTTTGAATTGGTTTCGGTCGATGTGCATGTTGCCAATGAAGCGGGCCGCATTCGTCGCGAAACTGGCTTGAAATTACCCGATGCGCTTATCGCCGCGACTGCGCTGCTGCAAGGCGCTGCTTTGGTGACCGCAAACGCAAATGACTTTCGCCGTGTACCGGGTCTGACATTGATCGAGACCTGAGCTTGGTGCGAAAGCGTGCCACCCGCAACCAGCAGCGCGCGTTGGAGGAAGCGCAAGGCGTGGTCTGTTGGCTGCGGCCGAAGTTCCAGAATCCCGCCACGACAACCAGCAATCCGCTATCAAAACAAGAGCTGTCTACGCAGGTGCAGCAAGCGTTTAGGCCATTTTCTCCGTGGAGTTTTCTTACTGCTTGTTCGACGGAACGGGCTCTTTACGTGCCCGTTCAAAAAGCGGCATGACCTTGGGTAAATTGGCCTGGATCTCGGCGATGCGTTTGGTGCCGGACGGGTGGGTTGACAGCCACTGGGGCGGGGCGCCCTTGCTGGCGGCCCCCATTTTTTGCCACAGCGTGACGCCAGCGCGGGGATCGTAGCCGGCACGTGCGGCGAGTTCCATGCCCACCAGATCGGCTTCGGACTCGTCTTCCCGGCTGAATTCCAGCGTGAGCAATTGGGCCCCGTAATTGGTCACCGTTTGCCCCAGTTGCCCAAACCCCAGTACCTGGCTCAACACATTGGCGCCGATGTTGGTGGCGGCATTCTTGCCCATGCGCTCGCGGGCATGTTCGCGCAGGGCGTGGGCCACTTCATGCCCCATCACCATGGCTACCTCGTCGTCGGTCAACTGCAGCTTTTGCAGGATGCCGCTGTAAAAAGCGATCTTGCCGCCGGGCATACAGAAGGCATTGATCTGGCTGGAGCCGATCAGGTTGACCTCCCAACGCCAGTCACGGGCGCGGGGGTTCCAGGCAACGGCGAACGGAACAATCTTTGCTGCGATGGCCCGCAAGCGTCGCAATTGGGCATTGTCGGCAGTCGCCAACGCATTCTGTTGGGCCGCCCGGCTGAGCATTTGCGCATATTGCTGAGCGCTGGAACGCTCCACCTGATCGGCTGGCACCAGTTTGGTAAAGGCCGAGTTGCGCCCCACCTCGACACCTTCTGCCGGTGGTCTGGTCTGCGCACCCACCGGCACCGCCAGCACAAGCGCCAGCAGGCTGGCGCTCAGGCTTTGCAAGCGGGCGCTGGCAGCGCTGCTACTTGGAGTAGACGCTCGCTCCACCCTTGCCTACTGCGAGCAATTGGGCTTGTACATAGTTCAGCGCCAACAAATCGGCCGTGGTGTTGCTGGTTTGGCGCGTCCAGGTGGCTCCAGTAGGGCTGGTCCATACGACGCCACTGGCACCGACCGCGACAAACTGGCTGTACGAGGCCGTCACCGCGCGCAGATCGGACGTCGGACTGAGCGTCTGCGCCGTCCAGGTCACGCCATCAATGCTGGTCAGTATGGTGCCGCCATCTCCTACCGCCGTATAGGTGTAGGAGAGCACATACTGCACCGCCAGTGCACGCAGGTTGGCCTTGGTGTTGGAAGTGGCCGCTGTCCAGGTCAGTCCATCGGCGCTGGTCAGCACGGTGCCTGCGGCACCTACGGCCATCCACAAACCAGCACCGGAAAAGGCCACGCCATACAAGTTGGCGCTGCTGGGGACGCTGGCGACTGCGGTCCAGGCAAGCCCGTCGGTGGACGTGATCACGGTACCGTTGTCGCCTACGGCAACCAGACGCGCGCCATTGAAAGCAATTGCGTTCAGCCTTGCCGTCGTGACAGACGTTGCTGTGGTCCAGGTGGAAAGGCTTGGGCCATACAACACGCTGCCCGCATCGCCCACCGCATAAAAATTGGCGTATGCGTAGGCCGCCGCATACAGCTCGGGGCGACCGGCCCCTGCCACCGCGGTCCAGGTCAAACCGTCAGGACTGTGGTACATCGCACCGCCAGCCCCTACTGTGAGATAACGCTGCACAGAATCGCTGGCCAGACCGTACGTGATGCCGCGAAGATCGCCGCTGCCGAGCCCTGCGGCCGTGCCCACCTGCCAGACGCTGCCCGCGGGCCGGGGCACTACAGCAACAGAAGGTGTCTGCGCACCACCGGGACCACCATCAAAGCGTCCGTTAATGGTGAATGCGTAGGACACACCGTTGGCCAACCCGCTGACCACGTAGGGTGAGGTGACATTCAACACATCCACATGGTTGGGCGTTGTGAACAACTCATCCGTAGAAATGCGGGTGCCGGGTGCATAAAACAGCCAATACTGCACGTCCTTGGCTGGCGTCCAGGTAATGGTGACCTGACCATCTCCGGGCTCGACCTTGATGCCTCCCACCGGTGGCGGCGCTGAACTGCCTCCGCCACAGCCACCCACCAGCGCTGCGAGCAAAAGGGCGGCAAATTTCAGCCAAAGCGAATGAAATGACATGACAGTGGGTTCCCCAACAGCGGTTGACAATGACCGACCGAGTTTAGATGACTTTGGTTTAGGTTTCAAAACGCCAGCCAAACCGGTCTACCATTTACCAAACTTTACCCCCGCATCAACCTGTAATCACACGCAGTGCCAAGCACATCGCTAGACTGCGACTATGAGCCAAAACCTTCTGATGATCGAGGACGACAACCGGCTGGCCGCAATGGTGGCGCAGTATCTGGAGCAGTCTGGCTATATCCTGCACCACGCCGGCGACGCCCAGAGCGGGCTGGCGCAGTTGGCCAATCCACCGCACGGGAAAGCGTTCGAGCTGGTGATTCTGGACCTGATGCTGCCCGATATGGATGGGCTGGAGGTCTGCAGACGCATACGTTCCATGGCCGCACCCCTGGCGCAGGTCCCGGTGCTGATGCTCACCGCCAAGGGCGATGCCATGGACCGCATCATCGGGCTCGAAGTGGGTGCCGATGACTATTTGCCCAAACCGTTCGAGCCACGCGAACTGCTGGCACGCATACGCGCAGTGTTGCGGCGCAGCGGTGAGAGTGCCACCTCGGCACATGCCGTAATGCGGTTCGGTTCGCTCTGCATCGACCGCGACGCGCGCACTGTGTCGGTGGCCGATGCCCCATGCGACCTGACGTCCTACCAGTTCGATCTGCTGGTGGCCCTGGCGGAGCGGGCGGGCCGGGTGCTGACCCGCGACCAGATCATGGAAGCGGTGCGCGGACGGGAACTCGAAGCGTTCGACCGCTCCATCGACGTGCACATGGGCCGCATCCGCGCCGCCATCGAGAAAGATGCCAAAGACCCCAAACGTATCCTCACGGTGCGCGGCGTCGGCTACGTGTTCGCCCGCCAGCAAGATTGAAATCCCGTGCTGAACAAGCTCTACATCCGCATCTGGCTGGCCGTGGTGCTGGCGGTGGCGGTACTCACTTTCCTGGTGGGCTGGGCCTGGCGCATGGCGGCCGAGCCGCCTTTGCGCGAAGTGGTGGTGCGCAACCAATCAGGCGAAGTCATCGGCAACGGCCATGCCCCGTTCCGCCGCCCTGGTATGCGCCGTACCGCCCCACAAGCCAATGGGGACCTGGACGGTGATGGCGAGCCCGATGTGCCACCCCACTTGCGGGGCGAACCTCCACCCGAGCCACGTGGGCGCTTTGGCGACGGCCCGGAATTTGAAGTGCGCATGCAGGATGGGCAAACCATGCACCTGCATCTGCCCCGTGCACGGGCTTCAAACTGGCGTGCGCCGTTCGGATTTTTCTGGACGCTGGGGCTGGTCGCGGTCGCGGTGGCGCTGGGCACCTACCCGATCGTGCGGCGCCTCACGCGCAGGCTCGAATCCCTGCAGCACAGCGTGGAGCAGTGGGGTGACGGCAACCTCAGCGCGCGCGCTCCCGAAACCGGCTCGGACGAAGTGGGATTCCTGGCCACCCGTTTCAACCATGCTGCACAGCAAGTGGAGGCTCTGGTCAAGGCGCGCGATGCCCTGCTGGCTTCGCAAAAATCACTGCTCGCCAACGCCTCACACGAGTTGCGCTCGCCCCTCACGCGTATCCGCATGGGTCTGGAATTGATGGGCTCGACACCCGGTTCGGCGGCCAAGGAAGAAATCGCCCGAAACATAGCGGAACTCGACCTGCTGATCGAGGAAATCCTTCTGGCCAGCCGGCTCGATGCCAAGGAGTCGGACCTCGGAACCATCGAAGCGGTCGATCTGGTGGGCCTGGTGGCCGAAGAGTGTGCCCGCGCCCAAACCACGCTGGATCTGCAAGTGCCGGGGTCCGAGCTGTTGGTGCCGGGTGTCGGCAAACTGTTGCGCCGCGCCATTCGCAACCTGCTGGAGAACGCCAGACGGTATGCGCAGGGCGAGGCCACCCTGACGATCCGCCTGGACGGTAGCCATGCCGTGATTCAGGTCTGTGATCAGGGGCCAGGTGTTCCCGAAGCCTATCGTGAACGGATTTTTGAACCCTTTTACCGGCTGCCAGGCGCCTCGGAGCGCGATGGCGGCGTTGGCCTGGGGCTTGCGCTGGTCAAATCCATCGCGCTGCGGCATGGTGGCAGCGTATCGTGCCGCGCCAACCCGCAAGGTGGCGCCTGCTTTGAGATTTTTTTGCCCCGGAGCCCTGGGTAACCTGCCACGCACCACTAGACTGAAGTTCCCCCGGCAATAGCCTGTCTTTTCAATAGAAATCCCTGGTGAATCAATGCCTTTTTGTGGGTTTGCGTCTGTCTT
>CAJBVC010000628.1 GCA_903958915.1 uncultured beta proteobacterium | reverse complement strand
GGCCTGCTGGCTGCGGCGGCGCTGCTGCTGGTGGTGGTGTTCATGCCCTCCATCAAGGCCAAGCGGGAAGAGGCGTTTGTTGAAGATTGACCGGGCCAGTGGCGTCATAGGATTTGCCAATCAACACGATTGGTTCAATTAACCCACGAAATACCCGCCAGGGCCTAAGATTCGCTTCGTTCACTTACCGAACGCAATACTCAGAGGAATAAAACATGTCATTGATCAACACAGCAGTAGTACCCTTCAAGAACGAAGCCTTCCACAATGGCAAGTTCGTGACCGTGACCAACGAAACCCTCAAGGGCAAGTGGAACGTGTTCATTTTCATGCCCGCGGCATTTACTTTCAACTGCCCCACCGAAGTGGAAGATGCGGCTGACAACTATGCCGAATTCCAAAAGGCCGGTGCCGAGGTCTACATCGTGACCACAGACACCCATTTCGCGCACAAGGTCTGGCACGAGACCTCACCTGCCGTGGGCAAGGCCCAGTTCCCGCTGATCGGAGACCCAACCCACACGCTGACGCGCGGTTTTGATGTGCACATCGACGAGGCAGGCCTGGCGTTGCGTGGCACCTTCGTGATCAACCCCGACGGCATCATCAAGACCCTGGAAATCCACGACAACGCGATTGCCCGCGACGTCAAGGAAACCCTGCGCAAGCTCAAGGCTGCCCAGTACGTTGCCAAGAACCCCGGCCAGGTCTGCCCAGCCAAGTGGCAGGAAGGTGCGAAAACGATTGCTCCGTCGATCGACCTGGTTGGCAAGATTTAAGTTTGCCCCAATCTTTGCAACAGATCGGAGCGAGATAGGGTTTTTGGGGTCGGATTCCAATATCGCTGCGCAGCACCCGTAGGGACGGCGTCAGGCCGGGCGATTTTGGACTCTGACCCCAATAACCCGGGCCACGAAGTTGCCATGCACTCCGATCCGCGATATTGGGGTCTGAGCCGTCTGCGCTTCGCTACGCGGATCCGACCCCTGGACTTGGGGTTTTGCCAAAATCGCTGCCCCGCGTCGCCGATCCGACCAAAAACCCTCGCTAGCGCCCGCTCAGTATGCGTAAGCAGCTATCAAATTTGCAGCAATTAGGATAATCATGCTCGACGACACCCTCAAATCACAACTTTCCACCTACCTCGAGCGTGTGTCACTGCCCATCGAGCTGGTAGCTTCTCTGGACGAGAGCGAGACGTCGGCACAGATGCGCGATTTGCTGGAAACCATCCAAGGTTTGCGCAGTGACAAGATCACTTTGCGTACCGATGGCGCAGACTCTCGCCGCCCATCTTTCTCCGTGCAGCGTGCTGGCAGCGCCACGAGCTTGCGCTTTGCCGGCTTGCCGCTCGGCCATGAATTCACTTCGCTGGTGCTGGCACTGCTGTGGAGCGGTGGCCATCCGCCCAAAGTCGAGCAGGAAGTTATCGATCAGATCAAGGCACTCGACGGTGACTTCAGCTTTGAGGTCTACATGAGCCTGACCTGCCACAACTGCCCGGATGTGGTGCAGGCACTGGCGCTGATGGCCATCCAGAATCCCGGTATCAAGACCACCGTGATCGAGGGTGGCGCTTTTCAGGCCGAGGTCGAGGCGCGCGAGATCATGGCCGTTCCCATGGTGTTCCTCAATGGCCAGGTGTTCGGCTCGGGGCGTATGTCGGTCGAGGAAATTGTGGCCAAACTCGATAGCGGATCCGCGGCGCGTGATGCCGCCAAGCTCTCTGCCAAAGAAGCTTATGACGTGCTCATGGTCGGCGGGGGTCCGGCCGGCGCCGCCGCTGCCGTGTACGCTGCGCGCAAGGGCATTCGAACCGGGGTGGTGGCTGAGCGCTTTGGTGGACAGGTCAACGACACCCTGGCAATTGAAAACTACATCTCGGTGCTGGAGACCGACGGTCCGAAGTTCGCTGCAGCGTTGGAAGCCCATGCACGCTCCTACGAGGTGGACATCATGAATCTGCAGTTGGCACAGCGCCTCGTTCCTGCAGCCGAGCCGGGCGGTCTGATTGAAGTGCAGCTGGCCAATGGCGGTACATTGAAATCGCGCAGCGTCATTTTGTCGACTGGCGCACGCTGGCGCAATGTCAATGTGCCTGGTGAAGCGGAGTACCGAAACAAGGGTGTCGCCTACTGTCCGCAT
>CAJBVC010000627.1 GCA_903958915.1 uncultured beta proteobacterium | reverse complement strand
CTGCGCTGGGATGTGCTGGAAGCATTTGCACAGGCGGCAGTGCAGGCCGGCATCCCGGCCACGGAAGACTTCAACCGGGGTGACAACGAAGGCGTGGGCTACTTTGAGGTGAATCAGAAGACCGGGTGGCGCTGGAACACTGCCAAAGCGTTTCTGCGGCCCACCTGTTATGCACGCCCTAATTTCGAGCTTTGGACCCACGCCCAGGTGAGCAAACTGATCCTTGAGCCTGCTGCCGACGCCAGCGCTGCATTGCGTTGTACCGGCGTTCAGGTTTGGGACGGGCACAGCATGGTCAGTGCCACGGCCAACAGCGAAGTCATTTTGTGTGCTGGCAGCATTGGTTCGGTCCAGATTCTGGAACTCTCCGGGTTGGGTTCGGCGCGGCGCCTACAAGCGCTCGGTATCCCTGTGCTGCAGGATATTGCGGGCGTCGGTGAAAACCTGCAAGACCACTTGCAGATTCGCGCTGTCTTCAAGGTACACAACACCACCACACTGAATGTGCGCGCAAGTTCCCTGTGGGGTAAGGCCAAGATCGGTCTGGAGTACGCATTCAATCGCAGCGGCCCCATGAGCATGGCTCCCAGCCAGTTGGGCGCCTTCACCCGCAGTGATCCATCGCAACCCTACCCCAATCTCGAATACCACGTGCAACCGCTCAGTCTGGAGGCCTTTGGCCAGCCCCTGCACAACTTCAATGCCATGACCGCCAGCGTGTGCAATCTCAATCCCACCAGTCGTGGCACGGTGCACATCAAGACGCCGGATTTTGAAGATGCGCCAGCCATCGCGCCAAACTACCTGAGCACGGAAGCGGACCGCAAGATTGCCGCTGATTCGTTGCGCACCACACGCCGTATCATGACCCAGCCCGCCCTCACTCCTTTTACTCCAGAGGAGTACAGGCCCGGAGTTCAGTACCAGAGCGATGCCGAACTGGCCACTCTGGCGGGCGACATAGCCACCACGATTTTTCATCCCGTTGGCACCACCAAAATGGGCCGCGTCGATGGCCCCCAAAATGATCCCATGGCCGTGGTGAACGCTCGATTGCAGGTGCGCGGCGTAACCGGTCTGCGCGTGGTGGATGCGGGGGTCATGCCCGTGATCACCAGCGGCAATACCAACGCACCGGTATTGATGATTGCCGAGAAAGCGGCCCAATGGATTGCCGAAGACGAACAGTCGCGAATGAAGGGTTAATCCGGATGTGCGGCAGCACACGCCTGCGCTAAAGTATCCGCACCGAGTAAACAGTGGCAACTGCAAACCGCGTGGAAGATAGGCCGAGGAGACGGCAAACGAAAACCAATAACATCTGCATCCGCCAAGCGATGCAGTTCAAGGAAGCACTGGTAACCCCAGTGCTTTTTTTATGGGTGATTCCATTTCCAAATCATCCGTGTCGTTGTTGCTTTTCCTTGTCGTATGTCAGCACTGCCTGCGGCTTCGCGCCTAGACACAAATGATTTGGATATGGAATGAGAGAATGGGCACATGGATCTGCTCTTCGTCTCATGCGCGTCAGTGTTGGCTGGTTTTGTGGACGCAATCGTGGGCGGCGGCGGCCTGATTCTGGTTCCGGCCCTCTTCGCCGCATACCCCAACGCCCATCCGGCAACCCTGTTTGGCACCAACAAAAGCGCTTCCATTTGGGGCACAGCCCTGGCCACCCACCAGTACAGCCAGCGCGTTTCCATACGCTGGCATGTCTTGTTGCCGGCGGCGGCGATCGGATTCTTCGCCTCCTTTGCTGGTGCATGGCTGGTCACCGTCGTTTCACAAGAGTTTTTGCGTAAGTTCCTGCCTTTTGTGCTTGCGGCGGTGCTGGCCTACACACTGGCGAAGAAGGAACTGGGGCGAGAACACGCGCCGCGCTACTCCGGGCGTATCGAAGTGGCTTTGGCAGCCGCAATCGGTGCACTGGTCGGGTTTTACGATGGGTTCTTCGGTCCTGGCACCGGGAGCTTTTTTGTATTCCTGTTTGTTCGCGTGCTGGGCTACGACTTTCTGAACGCTTCGGCGTGCGCCAAATTGCTCAACACCGCAACCAACTTTGCTGCCATGGTCCTGTTTGCTGCCAAAGGACACATTTGGTGGCAGGTGGGTTTGACCATGGCACTATGCAATGTGGTTGGCAGCTACGCTGGCACCCATCTCGCGCTCAAACACGGTGCCGGATTTGTGCGCACCGTGTTCATTGTTGTCGTCAGTGCCTTGATTCTGAAAACCGGTTACGACGCATTCTTGCGAGCGGTGTGACCCATCGAAAATCTACGGCACGGGCGGCCAAGGGAGGTCTGCTGCCACGCGAGGTTTGCCAATAGGCGCAGTCGCCTGCCCTTTGCTGACAGCGACCAGGTCCTCTTCAGCGGGATATTGCCCGAGCAGCCAATAGTCGAATACGCGGCGTGCAATGGGCGCAGCAGAGGCAGAGCCGAACCCGGCATTCTCCACGATCACCGCCAGCGCAATCGTAGGACTCTCTGCAGGCGCAAAAGCGATATAGAGCGAATGATCGCGCTGATGCTCGTCCATTCTGGCGGCGTTGTACTTTTCCCGATTGGCCATGGAGACGGCCTGCGCCGTTCCGGTCTTGCCGCCACTGAGATACCCCGCACCGGCGAACACCCGTGTCGAGGTTCCCTCCTGGGTGACACCTACCATGGCACGACGGATGACCTCCACATGTTCTGGCTTGAAGCCGAGGTCCACGGGTGGCTCTGCTGCAATAGGGGTACGCACCCGGGTTGTTGCGTCCTGGGTGGCGATCACCAATTGGGGTTTGTGCTTTACCCCGGCGTTGGCCATGGTAGCTGTTGCCTGCGCCAACTGGAGCATCGTGAAGCTGTTGTAGCCCTGTCCGATTCCCAGGGATATGGTTTCGCCGGCATACCACTTCTTCTGCTCAGGGCGTTTGTAGTAGTTGCGCTTCCATGCTTGGCTGGGGAGCACACCGCGGACCTCGCCGTGGATGTCGATCCCCGTAATCTGCCCAAAGCCCATCGGCTTCATGAAGTCGTGCATCGTGTCCACGCCCAGTTCATTGGCCAGTGAATAAAAGTAGGCGTTGCTCGACTCCACAATGGCACGACGCATGTCCATGATGCCACCACGCTCGTTTTCGGGGCTGCCGAAACGGTGTCCGCCAAACATGTAAAAACCCGGGTCATTGATCAGAGTCGTGGGCGACCGCGTCCCGGTTTGCAAGGCCGCCATGGCCATAAAGGGCTTGTAGGTAGACCCGGGCGGATAAGTCCCGCGCAAGGCACGGTTGAGTAGCGGCTTGTCAAGGGATTCATTGAGCATTTGCCAGTTCTCCTGGTCGATGCCCTCGACGAACAAATTGGAGTCAAAGGTCGGTTTGCTGACGAAGGCCAGCACTTCTCCGTTCCTGGGATCCAGCGCCACTAGAGCACCTCGGCGCTCGCCATACATGTCTTCGATGAGTTTCTGCAGTTTGATGTCAATCGATAGCATGACGACGTTGCCAGGCGTCGACGGGTTGCTTGCAAGTTTACGTACGGCACGACCTCCCGCCGATGTCTCGATTTGCTCCACCCCCGTTAGCCCATGGAGTTGACTCTCGAAACTCTGCTCGACGCCGAGTTTTCCGATGTACTCGGTGCCCCGGTAGTTGGACTGATCTTCGTCATCCTCGATCTTCGCTTTTTCGGCCTGATTGATCCGGCCGATGTATCCAATGACATGGCTTGCCAAGGGTCCGTACGGGTAGCTGCGAAACAGGCGCGCCTTGATATCCACCCCGGGGAATCGAAAACGTTGCGCCGCAAAACGTGCCACTTCCGTGTCGGTCAGCCGCGTGCGAATCGGCAGAGACTCAAAGCTCTTCGACTCCTCCATCAGTTTCTTGAATCGCCGGCGATCGCGCGCGCTGACATCCATGACCTGCGAGAGATTTTCCAGTGTCTGCTCTAAGCCCCCGGTTTTGGACGGCGTAATCTCGAGCGTGTAGGCCGAGTAGTTGCTGGCCAGCACAATGCCGTTGCGGTCGAGTATCAATCCGCGGTTCGGGACGATCGGGACGATGGACGTCCGGTTACTCTCTGCTTGCGCACGCAAATCTTCGTGACGGACCACCTGCAAATACACCAAACGTGCCAGCAGGAGCGCAAAGCTGGCCAGCACGACCAGGCTGATGACAAAAACCCGTGAACGGAAACGCCTTAGATCGCGTTCGACGTCGCGTAACTCGGTCATAGCGGTCTGTTTTCGTCCGGATCAGGTGCGCGGCGCTGTGGCAGAAGCAACAGGATGTTGGCCAATGGCCATAAAGCCGCCTCCAAGAATGGCGCTGCGACGATCCACAGACCCGGGAAACCACCACCACCGATCATGCGCAAAACCAGTTCGATGGTATGGGCGACCAAAAACAGCGGTAATACCTGAACTGTTTGCGAGGGCACGCTAAACCACAGCACGCGACGGTGAATCGTAATGGCCAGGAAACTTAGAACCGTGTAAGCCATTGCATGTTGCCCTAGCAGTCCTCCCTGGTGGACATCCATCAGCAAACCAAATACAAAAGCTGCACCAATGCCCACCCGCCGCGGCTGATGGACCGTCCAGAACACGAGCACTACCGCGAGGGCATCGGGTGTCCAAGCAGCATTGCCCCACAAACCCATGTTCTGCACCATGTTCAACAGGAGCGCGCCCAGCAGACTCCCCCAGATGAACAAGGGATTGGCTGGCAGCAGCAACTGTTGCCCGCGGCGCATGATCATGTTGCCTGCCTCACACAGCAAGTTGGGCTCACTTGGGCGCCCCTTTTTTTCCAGCCACGACGGCGGCTGCGGGCGCTGGGCGATCAGGAATCTGTGCGCTCACAGGCTCCAGTACCATCACGTGCATCGCCCCTGAAACCATCGCCATGGGGGTGCAATAGATTCGCGCAAAGACCGCATCGACACGGCGCTCGACCTTCTCCACACGCGCCACAGCAAGCCCAGGGGGGTACACCCCGTCCACACCGCTGGTGGTCAACAAGTCCCCAGCCACCACATCGGCATTGGCCGCCATGAAACGCAGTTCCAGGGCATCGGCGTGTGTCGTCACATCGCCAAAGGCGACACCGCGTGCGCCAGTGCGTGTATTGAGTACCGGAATGGCCTGATCACGGTCGGTGATCAGCGTCACTTCACTGACCAGCGGATAGACCCGCGTTACCTGCCCCAAGACACCAAACTCATCCAGCACCGGCGAGCCCACACCGACATGCTGCAGTTGCCCCTTGTCGATCACTACTTTTCGGGTATACGGGTCTGCAGCGTCGTAAATCACTTGCGCTGAGACCGCCGTGGCCTGCAGCCGGTCACGCAGCCCAAGCAATTTGCGAAGCCGTTCGTTTTCGATGGACAGCTGTTCGACCTGATTGGCGCGCTGAGACTGCAGACTGCGCTGCAACTGTGCCTGTTCTTGCGCCTCTTGGGCCGATGCAAGGGATGCAAAGTACTGGCCTGCACTTTGCGCCAGCAACACGGGTCGCATCGCCAACCACTGCACGGGGTACAGTACAACGGCAAGACTGACCCGCAACGGCTGCATCACCTTGAACCGCGCGTCTGCCACCATAAACAGCAACGCCAGGGCACTGCACATCGCCAATTTGGACAGCGCCGATGGTCCCTGGCGAAAGAAGGGAGGAGGAACTCTGTCCAGCGTACCAAGCGGCATCGCTGACCCCGACTACTTATTCGCTGGTGAAAATGGAGCCCAGACGTTCCATCTGTTCGAGCGCCATGCCACAGCCCCGCACCACGCAGGTCAACGGATCCTCGGCAACCAGCACCGGCAACCCTGTTTCCTCTGCCAGCAGCCGGTCGAGGTCCCGCAATAGTGCGCCGCCACCCGTAAGCATCATGCCTCGATCGGCAATATCGGCACCCAATTCGGGTGGCGTCTGTTCGAGTGCGTTCTTGACAGCTGAAACGATGTTGTTCAGTGGATCTGTCAGTGCTTCCAGAATCTCATTGCTGGAAATCGTAAAGCTGCGTGGAACCCCTTCGGACAGATTACGCCCCCGCACCTCCATCTCCTTGACTTCGGACCCCGGAAAGGCAGAGCCAATTTTCTTTTTGATCGACTCGGCGGTGGGTTCACCAATCAACATGCCGTAATTGCGACGGATGTAGTTGATGATGGCTTCGTCGAACTTGTCCCCGCCGACGCGCACGCTGCCCTTGTAAACCATGCCGCCCAAAGAGATCACCCCGACTTCGGTAGTGCCACCACCAATGTCCACCACCATAGAGCCGCTGGCCTCTGATACTGGCAAACCGGCACCAATGGCCGCCGCCATAGGCTCCTCAATCAGGTAAACGTCGCTGGCGCCTGCACCCAATGCGGATTCCCGGATGGCGCGCCGCTCGACCTGGGTAG
Source organism: uncultured beta proteobacterium (assembly GCA_903958915.1). Lineage (GTDB taxonomy): Bacteria > Pseudomonadota > Gammaproteobacteria > Burkholderiales > Burkholderiaceae_C > Allorhodoferax. The sequence goes on along the minus strand of CAJBVC010000627.1, from coordinate 2,112 downwards.
AACCACATGGCACACAAATGATGATGCGCGGACTGCCTCTGAATAAACTGCGCGGGCCCACCACCATCTTGATGAATTGCTTGAGCATTTGCTCGGTGACCGTAAAGTCGGCAATCACACCATCTTTCATCGGGCGGATCGCTTCGATATTGCCCGGCACCTTTCCCAGCATGGCCTTGGCCTCTTTGCCCACGGCCTGGATCGTCTTCTTGCCTTGCGGACCGCCCTCATGGCGAATTGCGACAACCGAGGGCTCATCGAGCACAATGCCTTTGTCGCGAACGAAAATCAGGGTGTTGGCCGTACCCAGGTCAATGGCCAAGTCGGTGGAGAAGTACCGACGGAAAGCTCCAAGCATCACAAATCCTCTCGGGCACGGAAGGCTCTTCGACCCCCCGTCGCCACAGTTTTAGCGTTTAAAAATTGTAAGGTTGGCGTCAAATATCGAGCCTTCGTCGAATCAACGCCAAAGGCAGGATAATAACCCATCGCCCACCAAATCCTGCGTTCAGCCACCCCCCGTAGGCCAGTTTTACCTTTGGTTTCAACCCTTTAGCACCATGTCCCTGACCGCTTCCGACATCGCGCGCATCGCAAAGTTAGCACGCCTGGAACTTCAACCAGAGCAAAGTGAGCGCATGCTTACCCAAATGAATGAGTTTTTCGCCATTGTTGAAAAGATGCGCGCGGTCGACACGTCGGGCGTTGCGCCACTGGCCCATCCAGCAGCAGCCGTGTCGCATATTGCACTGCGTCTGCGTGACGATGTGGCGACCGAGCCGAACCAACGCGAAGCCAACCAGCGCAACGCACCCGCTGTGGAAAACGGACTTTTTCTGGTTCCCAAGGTCATTGAGTAATGGGCATTGATCACAGCATGACATCCTTTTCGAAAACTTCTTCTAACCAACTGCATGAACTGGGTGTGCTGGCGCTGGCGCAAGCGTTGCGCGCCAAGCAGGTGTCCGCTGTCGAGTTGGCACAGCACTTTTTGACACGCATTCGCGCCCACACAGGACTGTGTGCATTCGTAGACCTGCAGGAAGAAGTGACGCTTACCCAGGCGCGCGCTGCCGATCAGCGCTTGGCTCAAGGGACCGCGGGGTTGCTCGAAGGTGTTCCAGTGGCGCACAAGGATATTTTCGTCACCAAAGACTTCGCAGCCACAGCGGGGTCACGCATGCTCCAGGGCTATCGTTCCCCGTTTGACGCGACCGTCGTTGCCAAGCTTTCACAAGCGGGCATGGTGACATTGGGCAAGCTCAGCTGTGATGAATTCGCCATGGGCTCCGGCAATGAGAACTCGGCTATTGCGCCGATAGGGTCAAAGGTTCCCGCGCCAGTGCGCAACCCATGGAACGCGGAGCGTGTTCCGGGTGGCTCATCGGGCGGCAGCGCAGCGGCAGTGGCGGCGCGCCTGGCGCCTGCCGCCAGCGGTACGGACACTGGCGGCTCGATTCGCCAACCCGCGGCGTTTTGCGGCATCACTGGCATCAAGCCCACGTACGGTCGCGCTTCGCGCTATGGCATGGTGGCGTTTGCCTCCAGCCTGGACCAAGCTGGCCCGATGGCACGTTCCGCCCAGGACTGCGCCTTGCTGCTGTCGGCCATGTGCGGACCCGATCCTGACCGTGACTCGACGTCGCTGGACCAGCCCGCGGAAGACTTCACCACGCAACTGCATGATTCACTGCAAGGATTGCGCGTAGGAGTACCGGCAGAATTCTTCGGCGCCGGCCTCGCCAGCGACGTCGGTGCAGCGGTGGAAGCTGCGTTGAAACAGTATGAACAATTGGGCGCAATCTTGGTGCCCATCCATCTGCCTCGCACTGAGTTGTCCATCCCTGTGTACTACATCATTGCACCAGCGGAAGCATCGAGTAACCTGAGCCGTTTTGACGGCGTCAAGTTTGGCCACCGCGCGCAAAAATTTACCGACCTGGCCGATATGTACCAGAAAACCCGCGCCGAAGGGTTTGGCGACGAGGTCAAACGCCGCATCATGATCGGAACTTACGTTTTGTCGCACGGCTATTACGATGCGTACTACCTGCAAGCCCAGAAAATTCGCCGCATGATCGCTGACGACTTTCAGGCTGCCTTTGCAAAGTG
>CAJBVC010000626.1 GCA_903958915.1 uncultured beta proteobacterium | reverse complement strand
GGCGATGCAGTTCTGGGTGACAGAGACCGACCTGGACGGCTTTCGCTGCGATGTCGCGGGTCTGGTTCCGACGCCGTTCTGGGAGCGCGCCCGCAAGGAACTGGACGCCATCAAGCCGACGTTCATGCTGGCAGAGTGGGCCGAGGTGGACCTGCACCGCAGCGCTTTTGACATGACGTACGACTGGGACTTGCACGACGCATTCAAGGCGATAGCCAAGGGCCAGGCTAGTGCGACGGCACTGCGGCAATGGGCGATAGCGCCCAAGAAACCGTTCCCACGTTCGGCGTATCGCATGCTGTTCACCAACAACCATGACAAGAACTCCTGGGACGGTACTGACGAAGAGTTGTTCGGCGCCGCCTATGAGGCCTTGGCCGTGCTGACGTTCACTTTGCCCGGCATGCCCCTGATTTATGGCGGGCAGGAGGCGCGCCTGACAACGCGGCTGGCATTTTTCGAGAAGGATCCGATTGACTGGAAGACCTTTGAGATGCAGGCGTTTTACACCGAGATGCTGTCGCTCAAGCGTAACAATCTGGCTTTGTCCAACGGACAGTACGGCGGTCCACTGGAACTGCTTGCCACAGGCAATGACCATGTGTTTGCCTTCCGTCGCACTGTGGGTGGCAATGTTGTGATGGTGGCCGTCAACCTGTCAGCCGCTGTGCAGGCGTACCAGGCTGGCGACGGTGCATCGCATGCGCTGGCGCCGTGGCGCTGGAAGATTGACGCCGTGCGGTAGCCGTTTGGTCCTTGCCGTTTCGTACGCTCCATTTCTGAAAGAAGAAGACCATGTTTGTTGTTTGTGGCGAAGCGTTGATGGACGTGTTCTCGGCTGGTGAGGCTTCCGGCGGACTTTCGCTCGATGCGCGGGTGGGCGGCTCGCCCTTCAATGTGGCGGTGGGGCTGGCGCGCATGGGGCAACCCGTGGGACTGCTCGCTGCGTTGTCACACGACTTTATGGGTGAGCGGCTGCTGCGAAGCCTGCAGTCCGAAGGTGTTGCCACCAGCATGGTGCAGCGCACCCACCACTCCACCACATTGAGTGTGGTGGGGCTCGATGGAAACCAGGTGCCGTCGTATGCCTTCTATGGCGCCAATGCAGCCGACCGCCAGCTTAGGCTGGGCGCGCTATCAACCCTGCCGTCCAACCTGCGGGCGCTGCACTTTGGCTCCTATGCCACTGTGGTGGAACCGATTGCTGCCACGCTGCGAGCACTGGTGGAGCGCGAACACCGGCGGACCGTGATTTCGCTGGACCCGAATGTTCGCCTGAATGTAGAGCCTGAAGTGGCGGTGTGGCAGTCGTATCTGGAGTGGATGCTGCCACGCACCCATCTGCTGAAAGTCAGTGATGAAGACCTGCAGCTGCTGATGCCCGGGGTTGCCCCGGAGACTTTTGCCGCTCGGGCCTTGCAAAGTGGCGTGCGGTTGGTCGTTCTCACACGGGGAGCTGAAGGCGCGTCGGCCTGGACGTCACAAGGCGAAGCCCATGTGGAGCGTGTCAGCGTGGAGGTCGTCGACACGGTGGGTGCGGGCGACACCTTTCAGGCGGCACTGCTGACCTGGCTGCAGGAAAGCAACACCTTGGCCGTGGAGGGCATGGGCAATTTGGGACGGGAAGACCTGGAGCAGGCGATGAACTTTTGCGCTCGGGCTGCGGCCATCACCTGCACCCGCCGGGGAGCGGATCTGCCAAGGCGCCACGAGCTCAATGGATAGCCACTCCGGCTAAATGAGGCTCTCCCAGCGCTGCCCGTGCTGGGCAAAGGTGTCTCGAATGGTCTGTTGCGTTGCGGGTTCCAGCGGCCCCTGGGCGATGATCTCCAAATTGCGTTGCAGTTTCTCCAGTTTGTTGGTGCCCACAATGGCACTTGCGACGCCTGGGGAAAACGCAGCAAAGCGCAGGGCCAGAGCGTTCCAGTCGTGCCCTTGGGGGTCGATGGCCATCGCATGCAAGCGGTCCCAGTACTGGCCTTCGGCAAACTCTGGCGGCCGCTGGGCAAAGCGCCATACCGCACCTGCGAGAGGTCGCTTGGCGATCACACCGACGCCGCGCTCAGTCGCTGTTGGAACATGCTGGACCAGGTTCGCTTGGTCGCAAATACTGACGGAGGTTTGCACACTGCCGAATCGCCCGCAGTCGACGGCCCAGCGCAGCTCCGCGTTATCGCCGGAATACGCTGCGACACGCAGTTTCCCGGCCCGTTGGCAGTCTTCCAGAGCGCGCACCACATCACCTTGCTCGAGAACATGCAACGGGCAGGAATGCAGGTGCACGATGTCGAGCACATCGCAACGCATGCGACCTAGCGCGGCCTCGACGCCGGCGACGATACAGTCGTAGGTCCAGTCGGCAAATCCGGGAATGCCATAGCCCACCTTGGTGGACAGCACGTACTCGCTGCGCCGGTGTGCCAGGTGGCGCCCAATGCGTTCTTCCGACAAGCCATAACCGCGGGCGGTGTCGATCAGATTGATACCTGCATCCAGCACTTCATTGAGCAGTCGGCCCGCATAGTCCTCACTGACGCGATCATCGTTGAGGTGCATGGCGCCAAACCCCAGTGTGGTGACGTCCAGACCGGTGGCGCCAAGTGCTCTCTTTTCCATAGTGGCTTACGCAGGTGGGACGGGCGCTGGAGCCCGATTTGGCTTAAGGACTTTGCTGCCCCAGAAGGACCAGACCAAAGAGTGGCGGTAGCGTCAGGGTGACGCTGCCGTTGTCGACTACGACATCGGAGCCATCCAGCACATTGGTGAAGCGTGGTGCATTGATGCCGGCGGGCAGCTGCACAGTCACCGTGCGCGTCTGTGTCGCATTGTTGGTAGCGGTGATGGCCACGCTGTCGCCCAACTGGCGCAGCAACACAATGCTGTGATCGTCCAGATGCAGGGGCGCACCGATGGAACCACGGCGTAACACCGCGTGCTGGTTGCGCAGGCCAATCAGTTGCTTGAAGGTCGCCAGCATCTCGGTATCGGGCTTGCCACCCTTGTCGGCCCACGGATAGGTGGCCCGGTTGTAGGGGTCGTCTCCACCCGTCACCGCCACTTCGTCACCGTAGTAGACCGTAGGCGCACCGGGGAAAGTCATCTGAAACAGTACCGCCAGCTTGAGGCGCTGTTTGGCCTGAGCAATCTTGCGGGCGTCGGTAGTGTCTGCATGCCAGCCAAACTGGTGCAGTGCGCGCGCCTGGTCGTGGCTGGAAAGCAGGTTCATCAATGCATAAAACGCCTGCGGTGGATAGGCTTCGCGCATCAGTTCGATGTTGGGGTACAGCGCGCGCGCCTTGCCGCCTGCGGCGTACTCCAGCACGGCATTGCGGAAGATGTAGTTCATGGTCGAGTCAAACATGTCGCCCAGGAAATACTTGGAAGCATCGAACCAGGTCTCCGCCACCGTCAGTGCATCGGGTTTGTGCTGCTTGATGGCGCTGCGCCACTCGCGCCAGAAGTTGTCTGGCACCCATGGCACCACGTCCATGCGCCAGCCCGACGCTCCCTTGTCCAGCCACATCTTCATGACCGAATCCGGGTCGCGGTAGGCGTAGCTGCGCCACCCCGGTGATGCCTTGTTCAACTCGGGCAAGTCACTCACATCGGCCCAGCCTTTGTACTGTTTGTTGGGCTCGGTCTGGTTTGGATCGAAGGTGTACCAACTGGCAAAGGGAGATGCCGCATTGATCTTGCCGTTCTGGAAAGCTCCCGCGGTGCCGTGGTTGCCGTAGCGATCGAAATACAGCGAATCTTCGCCCGTGTGGTTGAGGCTGGTATCGGGTATGACGCGGATGCCGCGCTTGGCTGCCTCGCGCGTCAGGCGTTCAAAGTCGGCGTTGCTACCAAACCCGGGGTCGATGTTCTTGTAGTCGGCGGTGTCGTACTTGTGGTTGGTTGCCGCCTTGAACACTGGCGTCATGTAGATCGTGTTGGCGCCTAGCTCGCGGATGTAGTCGAGCTTCTGGATGATGCCCTCTAGGTCGCCACCAAAGAAGTCGTTGTTGTAGTGTGCGTCGGATCCGTCGCCGCTGCCGGCACGCCACGGCGCCTCGTTCCAGTCTTTGTGCAGTTCCACCGTGTGGTTGTGGAACTTGGCGACCCCGGGTTGTGGATCGTTGGCCGGATTGCCGTTGCGAAAACGGTCCGGGAAGATGTAGTAATAGACAATGTCAGGTGCCCAGTCGGG
>CAJBVC010000625.1 GCA_903958915.1 uncultured beta proteobacterium | reverse complement strand
TGGGACTACCTGACCAGCGTTCGAGGCTTTGCGCCACAAGCGGCGCGCGAATGGCTGCGCATTGATTACCTGGCCAGTGGTGCACGCGCCAACCCCGCTTGTCTGCGGGGAGCTCTACCAGAACGGGCCCCGGCAGCGGGCAGGGCAGGGGCCACACGGTCGCGCAGGCAAGAGCGGCATGGTGCGAGCGGTCCCCCATGAGCTGGCAAGAATTCACTGCGCTGCTGGCGCTGGCCACTGCGATGAGCTTTACGCCCGGACCCAACACCACGCTGTCCACCGCGCTGGCCGCCAATCATGGTTTGCGCCATGCCTTGCCATTTGTGTTTGCGGTGCCGGTGGGTTGGGCGCTGCTGCTGCTGCTGTGTGCTTTTGGGCTTGGCGCACTCGTTGTGGCGATTCCGGCTTTGGCCAACGCAATCAAGCTAGTGGGTGTTGTCTACCTGCTGTGGCTGGTGTGGATGCTGGCACGCACACGCCCCGCGCAGACGTCGAGCGCGCCCTTGGCGCCGCACTGGCGTCCGATGCGCCTGTTCTGGCAGGGCGTGGCGCTGCAGTTTGTCAACATCAAGGCCTGGATGCTGGCGCTGGCCATCGTGAGTGGGTGGGTGGCGGGCAGGCCAATGTTCTTGGAGCGGCTGGCGGTGGTGCTGCCGGTGATGGTGGTCTACGCACTGGCCAGCAACCTGACGTATGCCGTGGCCGGTTCGGTGCTGCGCGCCTGGCTGGCCGGGCCGCACGGTACCGGCGCGCGCCTGGTTTGGTTTAACCGCAGCATGGCGGTCGTGCTGCTGGTGACAGTAATGGGCATCGTGGCGCTGTAGTTTTACGCGGGGTGGGATACTCGCCCGTTCAATTCTTGTTGTAAGGGAGGCGCAATGGGCTCGGTGGGTCAATCGGAGAAAACGAAATACGCAGCGGCTGCGATGCAATGGGGACACTGGCTCGCTGGCATGGCCCTGGCTGCATCACTGGGGTGTGCAGGCGTGGCACAGGCGGCCAGCACACAGCCCTGCCGCGTGGAGGGCTTGCCCAACGAGATGCAATGCGGAGCAGTCAAACGTGCGCTGGACCCGGCCAAGCCGAACGGGGTGCAGATCGAGGTGCACTATCTGGTGGTGCCGGCGATGGCGCGCAACAAGCTCAAAGATGCGGTGCTGGTGCTGGCCGGAGGGCCAGGCCAGAGCGCCATCGGGATTGCGCCTGCGGTTTTGCCGCGCCTGTCCAGGCTGAACAACCGGCGCGATCTGGTTTTCATTGACCAGCGTGGTACCGGCAAATCTGCACCGTTGCAATGCGCCGACGCGTCGCGTTTGCCGGTGCAGCAGGCCATGGACCCTGCACTGCAACTCCAGCGTTTGCGCCAATGTGCCGATGATCTGAGCCGCTTGCCGCATGGGGATCTGCGTTTCTATACAACGACGATTGCAATGCAGGACTTTGAGGCGGTGCGTCAGCAACTTGATGTTTCGCAGTGGAACCTGATCGGGGCCTCCTACGGAACGCGTGCAGCGCTGGAGTACCAGCGGCAGTTTCCGGCCCAGGTGCGGCGTACCGTGCTGGACGGCATGGCCCCTGCGGACATGGTGTTGCCGACCAGCTTTTCTGCCGATGGCCAGGCAGCGCTCGACAAGTTGCTGGATGCCTGTGAAAAGGACGCAGTAGGCGACCAGTCGTGCTCCAGTCGCTTCCCCCAGTTGCGCCGGGAGTGGGAGGCGTTGCTTGGCAGCCTGCCAAGGATGGTCAGCGTGCGCCACCCGGTGACCGGTGCCTCCGAGTCGTTCCATCTCACCCGCAGCACCCTGTTGCGTGCTGTTCGGTCGCCCCTGTATGTACCTGCGCTGGCCGCAGGTGTACCAGCTGCTGTGCACGCAGCAACGCGCGGCGACTTCAGTGGCATTGTGGGAATGGCCAACGCCATGGGAAGCCGCAAGTCCACGCAGCTGGCGATGGGTATGCATTTTTCGGTGGTCTGTGCCGAGGATGCGCCGCGTATGGCGGCCAGCCAGAGTACACCGGGCAAGGACTTTGGCAACACGGATGCCGAACTGTATGGGCCAGTCTGTGGTTTTTGGCCACGCGCTGTGGTCCCTGAGGCTTTCTATACTGTCTCCCCGGCACAGTCGCCTGTGTTGCTACTCAGCGGCGGTGCCGACCCGGTCACACCTGCACGCCATGGAGAAAGAGTCGCGAAATCCCTGGGGGCCAAGGCGCAGCATGTTGTGGTACCAGAGGCTGGGCATGGTGTGATGTATGTGGGTTGCATGGGCGATGCCGTGTACCGGTTTATCGTGGCTGCTACCGAGGCACAGGCTTTGCCTCAGGATGTGGCGTGCGCCACAGGCATTCCACGTCCGCCAGCGTTTGTGCCCATTCAGCCGACCGTTGCGGCGGGAGAGAAGCCATGATTGAAATTGACAACGTGAGCAAGCAGTTTGCGGCCGCCGGTACCGCCAAGCCGTTTAGGCGCAATCCGAAGCAAGTCATCCATGCCGTGCGTGGCGTAAATTTGCAGGCGCCCAATGGTCGCATCACCGGGCTGCTCGGGCCCAATGGTGCTGGCAAGACCACCACCCTGCGCATGCTGGGTGGCCTGTTTGCGCCCGATAGCGGCACTATTGCCGTCGATGGCATTGCCGTGGCAGCACAACCGCGCCAGGCCCTGGCCCGCATGGGCATTCTGGGTGACTCGCATGGGTTGTATCCGCGGCTCACGGCGCGCGAGAACGTGATCTACTTTGGCCAGTTGCAGGGTATGGAGCGCGATGCCGCTGATGCCCGAGTGCAAGAGCTTTCCCGCCTGCTTGACATGGCCTCGATTCTGGACCGTCGCGCAGAAGGTTTCAGCCAGGGCGAGCGCATGAAGACCGCCCTGGCCCGTGCACTGGTGCACGACCCGGCCAATATCGTGCTCGACGAACCCACCAACGGGCTGGACGTGCTGGCGACCCGCGCCTTGCGGGAGGCGTTGCGCCATCTGCGTTCGCCTGAAGGGGGCGGCAAGTGCATTGTGTTTTCGACGCACATCATGCCCGAGGTGCAGCAATTGTGTGAACACGTGGTGGTGATGGCGCAGGGACGCAGTGTGGCCGAAGGCACGGTGGAGGAGTTGATGGAGCAGACCGGCGAAACCAGTTTTGAAGATGCCTTTGTGAAGCTGGCCTTTGCAGCACAGGGAGAAACAGCATGAGTTCCAATTTCCTGCGGAATGTGCGGGTCGTGGTGGTCAAGGAGGTGATTGATGCGCTGCGGGATCGCCGTACGCTTTTGCGCCTCCTGATTCCCGCGGTGCTGATGGGGCCGCTGCTGCTGATGGCGCTGTCTGGCTTTATCGCCTCACTGGAGGAGCGTGCCGAGCGGCGCGAAATCATGGTGAAGGGCATCGAGCATGCCCCCACGCTGCGCAACTACCTGGAGCGCCAGACCTACACCATCAAGGCCGCACCTGCGGACTATGAGGCCAGACTGAGCGCGTCCACCCTGCTCGAACCAGTGCTGGTGATTGGCCCGGAGTTTGAGAAAGCATTGCTGGAGGGCGAGCATCCGCGCGTGGAACTCGTGAGTGACAGCACCAACCAGCGCGCTGCTGCGGGCCTGCGCGGCGTGCAGCGGTTGCTGGGCGGCTTCAACCGCGAACGTGTTTCACTGACCCTGGCATTGCGCGGCGTCTCTGCTGAACTGTTGCAACCCGTGGACGTCGATGAACGTGACCTGGCGAGCCTGCAGGCGCGTGCTACCCGTATCACCACCATCATTCCGATGTTCATCATCATGGCCGTGCTGTATGGTGCGTTGACTGCGGCGCTCGACAGCACTTCCGGTGAGCGCGAAAGGGGGTCGCTGGAGCCCTTGCTCATGAACCCGGTCCAGCACATGGCGCTGGTGATTGGCAAGTGGTGCGCCGTGGCGTTACTCGGGATGGCCGTGGCCTTGCTGTCCAGCCTGAGTTTCATTCCGGCGCAGTGGCTGATCAAGAGCGACAGCATGCAGGCCATGTTTCAGTTTGGCATGCCCGAAGTGATTGCTTTTTGCCTGCTGCAGCTTCCCCTGGCGGCCGGATTGGGGGCGCTGCTGATGGCAGTGGCGATTCGCTCCAAAACCTTCAAGGAAGCGCAGGCCAGCAGCGGACTGGTAATCATGATGGTGAGTCTTGCGCCCATGGTGACCATGCTGAATCCTGGAGGGGATGCGCCCTGGTACCTGTGGGTGCCGGGCCTGGCGCAAAACACGCTGATGATGCTGGTGCTCAAGGGTGAGTCGCTCACCATCGCACAAGTGATGCCAGGGGTGCTGGTGAACGCGGGCCTGCTGGTGGGCTGCCTGGTCTACGTGGCGCGCTCGATGCGGCTGGCAGTAGCGAGGTAGGAGTCTGGGTGGCGGATGGGTTCTGCGCAGGTCAAGGAGGAGCCCGCAGGGCGGGGGACACGGAGCAGAATCCATCCGCCACTCAGGCTCCGGGACGTCCTTTCTACTTGCGCATCAAGGTGCTCTTGCCAAACAGCGACTCAATCAGATCCACCGCCACCTCCGCCGTGCGATTGCGCACATCCAGGGCCGGGTTGAGTTCCACCACGTCGAGTGAGCCGAGTCTGCCGGTGTCGGCAATCATTTCCATACAGAGCTGCGCTTCGCGATAGGTGGGGCCACCCCGCACGGTGGTGCCTACACCCGGTGCAATGTCGGGGTCCAGAAAATCCACATCGAAACTCACGTGCAGGTGGGTATTGGCATCGGTAAGGGCCAGCGCCAACTCCACCGCGGCACGCATGCCCATTTCGTCGATGTAGCGCATGTCGAACACTTCCAGATCCTGCTCGTGCACAAAGCGCTTTTCACCTTCGTCGACGCTGCGAATGCCGAGCTGGCGTACCCACTTGGGGTGGATGGCCGGAACCTGCCCACCGATTTCGATGAGTTCCTTGGGACCATGGCCGCACAGGCAGGCCACTGGCATGCCATGGATGTTGCCACTGGGCGTGAGCGTGTTGGTGTTGAAGTCGGCGTGGGCGTCGAGCCACAGCACGCGCAATTTCTTGCCTGTGTCGCGGCAGTGCCGTGCGACCGCGCTGATGGAGCCAATACCCAGGCAATGGTCGCCGCCCAACAGAATGGGTAGGCGTCCCAGCCCCAGCTCTGCATACACCGCGTCGTGCACGGACTGGTTCCACTGCGCCACCTCGGCCAGGTGGCGGTACCCGTTCTCGGGGGGGAGCCACGGATTGTTCGGGCCGGATATATTGCCCCGGTCGACCACTTCCAGGCCATGGCTGGCCAGCACGCTGGCGATGTTGGCTACGCGCAGGGCTTCGGGACCCATGCTGGCGCCGCGACTGCCGGCTCCAATGTCGGTGGGGGCGCCTATCAGGCTGATGCGGGTGTTCATGGTTTCTGCAATTTGAAGGTGGGAATGCGCTCACCCACCAGGATGCCACGCGCATTGACGATGGGCTGGGCACGCCACGGTTGCAGCGCGCTGCGCTGGCCGGCATCGAGCCAGCCGAGCTGGTCCATCACCTCGACACTGGCCGCGTACAGCGCGGGCTTGTTGCCATCGATGATCTTGATGGCAAAGGCCTCGCCACGCTCCTTGCTGCCCACCACCTGCACCGCGTCGGCGCCCACCTTGCTGACCCAGTCGCCGCGGCCCACCTGCATGAAGGCCAGATCGTTGCGGCCGGTGCCGCTCACCATATCGGGGTGGCTGGTCATGGCATTGCTCAGTGTGGCAAAGCTTGCACCAAACTCGGCGTCCTGCGCCCCGCTGGCGAGTCGGGCATAGCCATAAGCCAGGCGCCACAAGGGCATGGCGTAGTTGGGGGCCGAGCAGCCGTCAATGCCCATTGGCATGTCATTGGCATCCATGCCAACGGCGCGCGCCACATCGCGGCGGATGGCCTGCTGTAAAGGGTGCTCTGGCTCCAGGTAGTCTTGCAGCGCATGGCCATGCTGCACACAGTACGCCAGAAACCCGGAGTGCTTGCCGCTGCAGTTGTTGTGGCGCACGTCAGCCACAAAATCAGCCGGTGGAGCCTTGTCGAAGAAAGAAAACTGCAGGGGTACATGGCAGCCGCATTTCAGGGTTTTGTAACTGACACCGGCCTTGTCGAGCATGTCCTGTGCTGCGTCAACGTGTTTCTGCTCGCCATTGTGGCTGGCGCACATCAGCGCGACCTGCTGCGCGCTGAATCCAAACTGCGCTGGCCCGCCGCTTTCGACAAACGGCAGCGCCTGCAAGGCTTTCAGGCAGGAACGGGTAAACGTCAGCCACTGGGGGTCACCGGCTTGTGCGGTGATGGCACCTTGCGTGTTGACGACCGCTACCGCACCCAGATGCAGGTTTTCGGTGAGTCCGCCACGGGTGAGTTGAATCAGGGGTTCGAGTTGCATGCCCGCATTGTGGAGCAAATTGAAAGCGCCCTTGAGGTGTCGCACAATGGGACCATGCACCAGATTCGTTCCCCCTTGCAGGCCCAGATTGTTCAGTGGTTGGCAGCGCCCGGCGCGCACGTGCGTGCCGGTGACGTGGTGCTGATCCTGGAAGCCATGAAGATGGAGCATGAGGTGCGGGCTCCGGTAGATGGTCGCATCACGGAGCTCCTGTTTGCCCCCGGTGACATGGTGCACGAGGGTGAATTGCTATGTTTATCAGAGCAGTTTACGCACACCCCACAAGCGCTGGAGGCTGATTTGTCTCAGAACTCCACGGATGTTATGCCGGCTGCCGAGCGTGCCGAGCGTGCTGAGCGTGCCGACCTGCAACGGCTGCAACTGCGTCTGGCCGCCACGCTGGACAGCAACCGGGTTGAGGCTGTCGCCAAACGGCACGCTCTGGGATTGCGTACCGCGCGGGATAACATCGCCGATCTGTGCGACGCTGGGTCATTCACCGAGTACGGTGCGTTGGCCGTTGCCGCGCAAAGCCGCCGCCGCACGCCGGAAGACCTGATCCAGAACACGCCGGCCGATGGCATGGTGACCGGCATTGGCACCGTGCATGGGCAACAGGTCGTCGCCATGGCCTACGACGCTACCGTGCTGGCGGGCACGCAGGGCATGCGCAACCACCAGAAGACCGACCGCATGCTGGGTCTTGCGCTGCAGAACAAATTGCCGGTGGTGTTGTTTGCCGAGGGTGGTGGTGGCCGCCCGGGCGACGTGGACATGCCCATTGTGGCGGGCTTGCATGTCGCCACCTTCGCCAGCTTTGCCCGTCTCAATGGACAGGTTCCGGTGGTGGGCATTGCGGCGGGCCGTTGTTTTGCCGGCAATGCAGCACTGCTGGGTTGCAGTGATGTGATCATCGCCACCAAAGGCAGCAATATCGGTATGGGTGGCCCGGCCATGATCGAAGGCGGCGGCCTGGGGGTAGTCAAGCCAGAGCAGATTGGGCCGGCGAGCGTGCAGCATGGCAACGGCGTCATCGACATTCTGGTCGATGACGAAGCACAGGCCACGGCGTCGGCGCGGCACTACCTCTCGTTCTTCCTGGGCGCGGTGACGGATTACACGGCGCCGCCTGCGCAGGCGCTGCGCGAGGTGGTGCCGGAAAATCGTCTGCGGGTCTATGACACCCGGTTGGCGATGCTGGGTATTGCCGATGTCGGCAGTCTTCTGCCATTGCGGGAAGGCTTTGGTGTGGGCATCCACACGGCCTTGGCGCGGGTGCAGGGACGCGCGGTCGGGATGCTGGCCAACAACCCCTTGCATCTGGGTGGCGCCATCGACGCCTTTGCTGCCGACAAGGCGGCCCGCTTCATGCAGTTGTGCAACGCACACGGGCTGCCGCTGGTCAGCCTGGTGGACACACCGGGTTTCATGGTCGGGCCGGACTCGGAAGCCACCGCCCAGGTGCGCCATGTCAGCCGTTTATTCATTGCCGCTGCGCATTTGCGGGTGCCCTATCTGAGCGTGGTGCTGCGCAAAGGCTATGGCCTGGGCGCAATGGCCATGACCGCCGGAGGATTCCATTCGCCGCTGTTCACCGTGGCATGGCCCAGCGGGGAGTTTGGCGCCATGGGCCTGGAAGGTGCCGTGCGGCTGGGGTTTCGCAAGGAACTCGAAACCGTGCCCGAGGGGCCGGAGCGGCAGGCGCTCTACGACCAGCTGCTGGCACGCCAAGTTGAGAATGGCAGCGCCCTGAACATGGCCACCACGCTGGAGATTGACGCGGTGATTGACCCGGTGCAGACGCGAGACTGGATTGCACGCGGTCTCCAAGCTGGCAAGATTGCAATTCCTGGCACGGTGCATCGCATTGATGCCTGGTGAGACGTTTGGAACCGAGATGTGAAAGGAGCGACTATGCAAAGTTTTCTGAAGGTGGGTAGTGTGTGCCTCTGTGTGTCGATGTTGTTGGGAGCCTGTTCCAGCCAGCAACTCTATGACTCGGGGCAGGCCTGGCAGCGCAATGAATGCCAGAAACTGAACGATAAGGCGGAGCGCGACCAGTGCCTGGCCAGCAACAAAGACAACTTCGA
>CAJBVC010000624.1 GCA_903958915.1 uncultured beta proteobacterium | reverse complement strand
TGCTTCATATGAGCACTCAACTTCTCATTTGTGGCGTTCATGGTGGGTGCGATGGACTGCATTAACTGCATGTTCACTAGCGGAAGCCTATTTGCCAGTGCCATTCCAGCAGGGCTTTCGTAGAAGGCGACAATTGAATCGACTTCTTCCTGGCTGAAATTCTCTTGATAGGACTTCACGTAGATCGGCTTCACTTTTTCCCACGTGCTACCTTCAGTCACGATCAGTACAGCCTTCGACATACCATCTGCTACTACCTGTTTCTGCTTTTCGTTGAGTCGACTGAAGCTGGGATTTTCAGCAATCTTTTGCCGTATCAAGTTCTTCATCATTGGAATCGCTGACTCAGCAATGTTCTCGATTTTCGCTGCCAAGAGCAGCCTCTCCACAGACTCTGCACTTGCTGGTGCCGCTTGAATTGAGAATGCTGAGATCAAGGAGAGCAGACCCAGCGCGAGCTTTCCCGAAATTCCTCTGCAGTTTTGTCTGTTCATGGTGTTTCCGTCCTGGATATCGTTGTGTTTGAATTTTGGAAGATGTTTTGGTGTCAATGCCTATGTGCAATTACGCATGTCATGCATCTGCCAAGCAGGGCTCGCTAAATCGCCGTCAGGGCCTTCTTCATTGCCCGGTAACCTCGTTGGGCATTGAGTTGGGTAGTTCCGACAGAGACTCGGTTACTGTCAAGCCCCATGGACTTGGCAATTGCATTGGCTTCTTCAAGAGCTGTGCTTTGCTTCCAAAACGCCTTCAAAGGAATCTCCTTTCCATCAGCCATGATTAGCACCAAGTGATTCAAAAAGGAGAATTTGCTCTTTACCTTGGCGACAGCAATGGTCTGAACATCGCTAACGCTTCCTTGCCAGCCCAAGTTCTTGAACGGATAGGAAAGCACCATTGACAGCCGCCCCGGGTACGGAATCGTGACGCTGGTCTTCATGAGCAAACTATGCAGATAGAACGGCAGGCTCAAAAGTGACAGGGTCCAAAACGCCAGTTGAACGGTCTCCCAGGTGCTGTAGGGAGCTAGGACGTCGCGGTGTTTTGCAATGACTTGGTATCCAAACCAGATTGGACACCAGACGTAGGTCATGAGCAGGGTGGTCCATGTGTAGATCACGTTTTGGTACACAGTTGTCGCTTGTTTATCGGGGCTCATGTTATCGATCCTTCCTTGGCTTCATTTGAAAACTCAATAAATCAATTGTCGAGACGGGCCCCGAGGTTGTCAGGTGTGGCTTTCCACAACCCAGTATGCAAAAACACGTAGATAGCCAACACGCTATTCGTATACTTACAGTTTTCCCGTTGGACCAATACGCTATTCGCCGCAGCGAAGGCAATCAAATAATTTAGGACATCATGACGATTTCATCCAAGACACTCGATGCCATTCAAGCCGCTGGGGCGGCAGCATTTGCTGCGCACGCTGAACTTCAAACCACAGTGAGCGAATACTCGGAGCGGGTGAAAGCCGCTGTCATGGGCAATGCTTTTGATATGGGCAATGACAGCTTGTTTTCAGAATGGAAAACGCTGGCGAGGCTTGCGCAGGCAGTTGGACAAATTGAAGCGGAGTTGCTCAAGGTGTACTCGGCAGCGACCACGTTATCCACTAGCAAAGTGTCCGGTGTGCCAGTAATGCCCGCACTATCGTTGCCCCAGTTGTCGCAGCAACCCATGGAAGTTGTGAGCAGCATCGACGCAACCGATGTGCGCGTCAAGAAGTCCTCGTCCAAGGGATCCAAGAAGCCCGCCATGGCAAAGCAAAAAAAGGAACGCCCTCTGCGTGGCAACACCGCAAAGCTTCTTACTCACCTGCTTCAAAAGCTTAACAAGACCGAGTTTGTCGAAGTGAATCGGTCGGCGTTGGCCGGTGAGATTGGTATTCCGATTGGATCTATCGGTGCTTCCGTCTCGAAGCTACTGCAAACTGGCCATATCATCGTTGGTCCCAATGGGAAGCTGAAGCTGGCATAGCGGTTTGTGTCGACTGAGTCATCTGGGAGTGGTGTCATCACCACATGACGCACCTTCCGCAGCCATCACATATTCTGTTTGACATTGTCAGATGAAGTTTGTCGTTGCAGCTCGGCGCGAAATTCAGGATTCCACTGGAAAGTCCGATTTCGCCCAATGTCCGTGCAAAAGCAAATCGGTCGGGACGTTACTGCAGATCTCGCGGATTGGTCCCCTGCCCTGTCAACAAGACCACAATGGTGACCGAATGAGTTGCGGAATGTTCACTCCAGAAACAGGAAGGGGCCTCGCAGGGCCCCCTCCACATAATCCTCGCTAGACGGGAATTACTTCTTTGCCGCCTTTGCCTTCTTTGGCGCTGCCGCTTTGGGAACTGCCACTGGTGCTGCGGCTACCGGTGCGGCAGCCGCAGGTGCAGCAGGCGCTTTCAATGCAGCACGTTGAGCCTTCAAGGTATTGATCTCAGCATTGAGCTTGTCTTTGCGCTCGGTGAGCTTGGCGATGTTTGCACTCAGCTTGGCAATGGCCTTGGCTGTCTTGGAGACAGGTGCCTTCTTTGGAGCAGCCTTCACCGCAGGCTTTGCAGTCTTTTCTACTTTAGCGGGAGCCGCTACTTTCTGGGGAGTCTTTGCAGCCTTGGGGGCCGCCTTTTTCGCAGTTGCCATTTCAGATTTCCTTATGTTGTTGTGAACTGACCAGAATGTTTCTGGTCGGTGTGTATTGTCTCAAGTTATCGACGCAATTGCACTCGACGATGTTGCATAACCGTTGCAATACAACAGTTGCAGGCTGTTCACCTGCCAACAGGATCTGCCCCAGTCAGAACTGCAGAGCCTTCCGATTGACCGCGAGAACCTCCGTGCACAATCAAGCCTCCAATTGCGTCCGTCACTTGATCGTCACTGCCCCTGCTCTCATTGGTCTCGCGCCATTTCGTTCAACCGTTTTCTTTAGCAGCGCGAAGTTGACGCATGAACCGTAGCCTTTGAAGCCAGCCTTCATGCGGTTAATGAATCGTAATTGAGAGCTCTTTTTCTAGCACGCACATCCAAGCTCAATCAATCGTCAGGTCGCCCCACTTGCCGTTCGCGTGCACCAATTCTGTTGTTGTGCACACGCATCGAAAGAATTCATATTTTCGCCTTTTTCGCTTCAGAAAACTTGTTCTGAAGGCCACCAGAACTTTATTTTCATCCGTTTGTCCAGAACAAGTTCTTTGAATTGTGTCGCTGGACAATTGCGTTCAAAATGACTTTATCAGTTTGGCCAACCGATACGTTCCACCACTCAAATTGACATCAATCCTTATGAACCTTGAACCGAATTTTCATCCGTTAACCAAAGCTTCACTACATGCTGCAAAAGCGGCAAACGACAAGCTCGACATGCCTCGCGATGGGCGCCACCTGTACATACATGCGACGATAAGTCCCAGTAGCATCCCTGGGGCTGATAGTGAGGACCTGCTGGTCCCCGGACTGTACAAAGTGTATGTTCCCGAAAGCATGGGAGAAGGCCTTGCAGCACGATGCGCGTTTGAAGCGTTTCATTGCGCAGTTCCGGTGGCCTGTACCGATACCATCGACATTGCTGTCATACACCCTGATACCGGGCTTGAGATTAGCCCTGATTTTGAGCGCACCGATTTTGAAGCCATCGCAGCGCAGTGTTTAGGACTTGCACAGTGCGTTGCAAGGAGCTATCCGATGTTCCCCGCGCCCTTTCCAGTGGCCAACCTGCTTTACTAAGCCACGTTTCGCGAGAATTCGAAGAGTAGCCAGCGGATCCCATCGCTGAACACCTCGACGACGCCAATGACCGGCATTCTTTGACCTCAGGATCTGGTGACGCCTGTTTTCAGGTGGGATGCAGGATTGGGATAAAACAGGTCAATACACATTTGAACTCAACTTTATTGGAGACAAATGTGAAGACCCCCTTCGGCTACCAGCCACCAGTCAGCCCCGACTTGGGATACACGCAGAGTCTGTCCAGACTCGCTGCGCTGTTTGCAGATGATGACGTTACGGACAATGTTGGGCATCGTTCTCATATCGTTCCCGAAATCTACTACGGCCAGGAGACTGCCAACAGGCTTCGGATTTGCGCTCCAGAGCCTGAGAACCGCCAGGACCCCACCGAGAGTGCTGAGCTTGCCGCCAAAACCAATGACCTGCTCGAGCGATACCGCTATGTCGTGGTTGGCAGCAGCTCTCATGGCGAGGGTGACCATCTCAGGCGTACGCTTGAGCGCGTCATTTTGCGTGGCCGATTTGTAACCCGCCACGAACTCTTAGCACCTCCCGTTCAGTGCCATGGCGCAGCCGAGTTGTGGCGGTTTCGAAGCGGTCTTCTCAATTTTGCTCAAGCCACCGCCCTTTGCGGTCACCTGAGCAGCTTCCGGCGATCCAGTGCGCACGGTGTCTTACTGGATTGGTCTATCTGTGAGGGGCCCGCCCCTGATGGAGACCTTGGGCTATGGCTAAAAGAGCGAGATGCTGGGCAGACTCAGTTGCATCGACGCACCGACGACCTGGCCGGATTTGGGCTTGATGCGAGCTTGGGGGGCAGAATTGCCGTATACAAACTGGCAAGTGGGGGCCGCCACCGTGGCAACTTCAGCTACCTCCCGACAGCACCAACCATTGAACCTCTCTACAGCATCTCGTGTGTCCACCCAGGTTACTCATTGGTGAGCGGCTGTTCGCTAACGGTCACGCTGGGTGAACGCCAATGTCAGGATGCCAGTGCACATCGCAAGGCATTGCTTGAATACGCCGACTATGCTGGTGCGTTTATTGAATTTCCCGAACCTGAAACCGGGCTCGACGACGATTCCTACTATTTCGTCTCCGATGAGAGTTGGTCTGGCAATCCGATTCCTGTCCACTATTTGCGGCCACACCAACAGGCAGCCAAGCTTTTCACAGCCACAGAGGCATTGCCTGTCATGAAGCATCTTCACGCTAGCGGCTTCAAAAGAATACGCCGCGTCCAGGACCTTAAGGTACATTTCTGGTTTGGCGAGTACTCCCACGACCATGAAACTGGCTGCCGACTATCGGGAAGGGCCACATTGGAAGAGGCGGGATTGTCGATAGTCTGGGAGGGGCTGTTCAGTTATGACTCCAGCCAGTACAAGGGATTAGCAAAGAGG
>CAJBVC010000623.1 GCA_903958915.1 uncultured beta proteobacterium | reverse complement strand
CGCATCAGACTGGCCGACAAGTGGCCAATCATTGCGTTGTGCGAAGCTTCGGCGATGGCCTGGTGAAATGCCACATCGGCGTCGATGCAGGCTTGCATGTTGTCGCTGTCATAGGCCGCTTCCAACGCGGCAAAGGCGGCGTCAATGCGCTCAATGTCGGCCCCGGTGGCGCGCTCGGCTGCCAGTGACGCCGCTTCACCTTCGAGCATATGGCGAAACTCCAGCATGTCGCTCTGCAACAGGGGGTGATCTTTGAGCATGTCCTGCCAGGGGTCGGAAAAACTGGCTTGCAGCCGGTCGGTGACCACGGTCCCACCACCGTGTTTGGTCGATAGCAAGCCTTTGGAGACCAGTTTCTGAATCGCCTCGCGCAGCGTGGGGCGCGACACGCTGAGTTCGAGCGCCAGGGTCCGCTCTGCGGGGAGCCGGTCGCCGGGCTTGAGCGAGCCCTCAAGAATGCGCAATTCGAGGTCTTTGGCAACTGAGTCGGCGATTCGGATGACGGCAGGGCGCATAGGGTTCAAGATGATGAATTCTTTGGTATGACCATTTTAATGGATACGAAGTTCTCGAACTATTTCTTGTAAACACAGGGTTTTCCCTGTATCAATTCCTGAGGTAAAGCGTTTTAATCCGTCAACAAATTGGTAAGACCACTTTACCAATTCAAAATGTAACGAGGAGTATGGTGATGGATAACCGCATTCACAAAAGCCGCGTGTACCCGGCTAAACCGTCTGACGTCTATCTCTTTGCAACCTGCCTGGTGGACCAGTTCACCCCAGAAGCAGGGCTGGACACGGTCCGCCTGCTGGAACGCGAGGGCATCAAGGTGCATTTCCTCGAACAGCAGACCTGTTGCGGTCAGCCGGCGCACAGCAGTGGCTACCCGGACGAAGCACGCGCGGTGGCCTTGCAACAGCTTGGCCTCTTTACCGAACCATGGCCGGTGGTCATTCCATCGGGTTCCTGCGGCGGCATGATTCGCCTGCATTACCCGCACCTGTTTGCGAACGACCCGGTACTGCACGCCAAGGCAGTGGACTTGTCGGAGCGCGTCTATGAGCTCACCGAGTTTCTCGTGCATGTGGTGCACTTCAACCAGCCCGACCGCGGCACGCCCTGCACCATCGCGCTGCACACGTCCTGCCATGCCCGACGTGAGATGGGCTCGCATGAAACCAGCGCCGCCCTGCTCGACAGCCTGGAGCAGGTCAAGGTCGTCGAGCAGGCACGGATTGAAGAATGCTGCGGCTTTGGTGGCACCTTTGCCATGCGCTACCCAGACATCTCGGAAGCCATCGTGACCGACAAGGTGGCCGCCATCCGAGACACCGGTGCAGGTCGCGTGGTGAGTGCCGACTGCGGTTGCCTGCTCAACATCACCGGCCGCGCCGCCAAGCAGGACGAGATCGCCGGCCTGGCCGCGCCCACGCTGCCCGGAGAACACATTGCCAGCTTCCTGTGGCGCCGTACCACCGCGGGAGAAGCAGCGTGAGCGCCGCGACAAGTGCGCGCGACAGCATTCTGGGCCGCCTGCGCGCCACGCATATTGCAGAGACGCCCAGCCTTCCGGATGTAAAGGCCTGGTTTGATGCCCATCGTCGCAATGAAGATCTGCCGCAGCGCATCAGCCGTTTGCGCACCGCGATGGAAGCCGTCAAGACCGAGTTCCACGAGGTGACGGACAGCGATTGGCCCGAGGTCTTGCTGCGGGTTGCCGCCACCAAAGGCGTTCGCAATCTACTGATCGGTACCAACACCGCCCACGGTGCAACACTGGAAGCGCGGGATCTGGGCGCGCTGCAATTGGTACGCTATGAACAGCCCATCGAAGCCTGGCGCGACACCCTGTTTGACAGCACCGATGCCTCGCTCACCTGCGCCCGCAGTGCGGTTGCTGAGATTGGCAGCATCATCCTCTGGCCGACACCGTCGGAGCCGCGCCTGATGTCGCTGGTGCCCCACATCCACTTTGTGCTGCTCGACGTGGCGACTATCCACTCCGATCTGCACACGACCATCACCACCGAGGGCTGGAAGGATGGCCTGCCCACCAACGCCTTGCTGATTGGTG
>CAJBVC010000622.1 GCA_903958915.1 uncultured beta proteobacterium | reverse complement strand
GGCACTGATGATGTTCAACTCGACGCTGTCGATGTTTTCCATCATTGGTGTGGTGATGCTGATGGGACTGGTCACCAAGAACGCCATCCTGCTGGTGGACTTCACCATCCGCGCCCGGGAGGACGGCATGTCACGCAACGACGCGCTCCTGATGGCAGCCAAGGTGCGACTGCGCCCGATTCTGATGACTACGCTGGCCATGATTTTTGGCATGGTGCCGCTGGCCTTTGCCCTGACCGAAGGCTCGGAGATGCGTGCCCCCATGGGCCAAGCTGTTATAGGCGGCGTCATCACCTCGTCGCTGTTGACACTGGTGGTCGTGCCCGTGGTCTACTGCTACATGGATGACCTCGCGCAAAGTCTGCGCAAACATTGGGGCCGTGGCCAGAGCACCAGCAAGTAGAATTTACTACAATCGGTTAACATACCCCATGGAGTATTTCAAATGAACGTCGAAATTGCCCGCAACCACATGATTGAGCAGCAACTGCGCCCCTGGCAGGTGTCCGACGCCCGGGTGCTGGCGCTTTTCGCCTCCGTCAAGCGCGAAGATTTTGTGCCTTTGGCGCACAAAAGTCTGGCATTTGCCGAGTTGGAGATCCCCCTGCCCGGTGGTCAATGCATGCTCACGCCCTGTATCGAGGCACGCTTGTTGCAAGATCTGGCGGTACAGCCCAGCGAGACCGTGCTTGAAATCGGCTCTGGTTCCGGCTTCATGGCGGCACTGCTTGCCAACAGCGCCCAACGCGTGGTGTCGCTCGAAATCGTGCCCGAGTTGGTGACCCTGGCACGTAACAACCTGCGCCAGGCGGGCATTCAGAACGCTGAAGTGCGCCAAGCCGATGGCGCAGCCACCGGGGCTGCCGAGGGCACCTACGACGCCATTTTGCTGAGCGGCTCGGTCGCACAAATTCCCCAGTCGCTCTTGCAGTTGCTCAAAGTGGGCGGCCGCCTGTCTGCCATCGTGGGCGATGACCCTGTGATGCGTGCGACTACTGTGACACGAACCAACGGCACCGAGTTCAAGACAGTACAAACGTGGGATGCCATCGCGCCCCGGTTGCAGAATTTTCCCGAGCCCGAGCGCTTCCAGTTCTGATATTTTCGAGGCCCAGCGCACATGGTTCAACAAGTTCGCCCAGCACAACTTGCCCAATGGCTGGAGTCGGTTCGCCCGTTCGGCGAGCCCGTCGTGCTCGACGTGCGAGAACCCCGTGAGTTGCAACTTGCCAGCGTCAAAGCCGACGGCTTTGCCCTGCAGACAATTCCAATGGGTATATTGCCGTTGCGACTGTCGGAACTGGCGCCGAATCAGCCAGTGGCATGCCTGTGCCACCATGGTGGGCGCAGCATGCAAGTGGCCCATTTTTTGAAGAGTCACGGATTTGAGCATGTGGCCAACATTGCTGGTGGCATTAATGCGTGGTCCGCGGAACTCGATCCCTCCATCGCCAGATACTAATTCTGGTGGCCACCACGCTACCCCTTTTATAAGCCTGAGAACCCCCATGACACGCTACGCTCCTTCCTTGAAACTTCGTCTTGCCCCACTGATAGTGGCAATGGTTTCCTCGATGGCGATGCCCGCCCAGGCGCAAAGCCTGACCGACCTGTACACCTCGGCGCGCGGCTTTGATGCGACGTTTCGCGCAGCAAAGATGCAGTTTGATGCAACCATGGCCAAAGCCGACCAGGCACAGGCCGCATTGCTCCCCACAGTCGGATTCAATACGACCGTGAGCCGCACCAGCCAGGAAGTGCAGCCCCTGCCAGAACGCAGCTACGGCACCCAGTCGGGCACCATCAGCGCGTCCCAACCGCTGTACCGTCCGGCCAACTGGGCCGGGTATGAGCAGGGGAAAAAACAGGCGGACCTGGCGCAGGCGCAGTTGCTGCAGGCCGAACAGGACCTGATCGTTCGGGTGAGCCAGGCCTACTTTGATGTGTTGGCATCTGCAGACAGCCTGACCTTCGTGAAGAGTCAAAAGACCGCGGTGGCCGAGCAGCTTGCGTCGGCCAAACGCAATTTTGAAGTTGGCACCTCTACCATCACCGATTCACGCGAAGCTCAGGCCCGATTTGACCTGGTGGTGGCCCAGGAGCTGGCGGCGGAAAACGACCTGCGGGTCAAATCCATTGTGTTGAACCAGTTGGTGGGGCAGCAAAATGCCAACCCAAAGCCGCTGTTGGCACCGGTCGTACTCAGTGCAGTCGAACCTGCCGACGTCGAGCAATGGGTGGTACAGAGTCAGGACAACCATCCGGGCATCAAACAACTGGGAGTGGCGCTGGAAGTCGCCACACTCGAGACCACTAAAGCCCGGGCCGGCCATATGCCGACGCTGGACCTGACGGGCAGTTACACCGCAGTCAACAACAACGGCTCGTCCACCGGTGTAGGCGACAGCCGCGTCAACGTGGCCACACTAGGATTGAGTCTGAACCTGCCCCTGTTTGCCGGTTTTGCCATACAAAACCGCATCAAGGAAACACTGGCGCTGGAAGAGAAAGCCCGCGCCGATCTTGAG
>CAJBVC010000621.1 GCA_903958915.1 uncultured beta proteobacterium | reverse complement strand
GCTCTTTGGCAGCATGCCAGCCAAGCAGTGCGACTTTGTTCTGCCGGGCCAGTGCCACCTGTTCTGCAAAATCGTTGGGCTCGAAACCACCAAAAACGATGCCGTGCGGACGATCCGCTATCGCCCGCGCCAGCAGGGTCGCTTGCGTGGCCCTCTGGCTACGACCATCTTCCAGTCGAATACTCCAACCAAGTTTGTGTGCGGCCTCTTCCAGGCCGCGGTAAACACCCATCACACCGCCATTCTTGAAGTCCGAGGCAATGAAGACCACCGCTTTCCCGGGTGGTGCGGGAGGGCCGGGTGGCAGTGCCAGCGATGAACCTTGCGCCCAGGCGGAGGCGGCGAGCAGAGCCACAAAACCAGATAGGCAGCGGAATGCTTTCATCACGGAACCTCCTGCTAAGCACGCTGCCGTCTGCAAGTTGCTTCCAACCGCCCACAGCAGCACATGTTCGCTACCAATATGATAGCTGCTTACGCCCGGCACAGAACGGTTCGCGGCCATTTCGTCATGCGGGTTAAGTCAGGTGCCGCTGAGACATCTGCCCACCCGGCCATGGTAACTCAAGCCAGACTGCTTCGGGCTGCCATGTGGCGACCCAGGCGGGCATCTGCTCCGGCGGCATGGGGCGGGCAATGCCGTATCCCTGCGCCATCTCGCAACCCAGTTGCAGCAGCAAAGTGCCATGCGCGACCGTCTCCACACCTTCGGCGATCAGGTCGCGTTTGAAAGCGGCGGCCAGGCCGATCACCCCCTCGAGAATGGCAAGATCATCAGGGTCATCGAGCATGTCGCGTACAAAGCTCTGGTCGATCTTGAGTAGTCCGACACGCAGACGCTTGAGGTAAGTCAGCGACGAATAGCCGGTGCCGAAATCGTCCAGCGCGAAGTCCACACCCAGTGCGTTGCAAGCCTCAATCACCCGGGACACCTGGTGGATATCCTCCAGCGCACTGGTCTCCAGCACTTCTAGCTCCAGCTGATCGGTGGGCACGTTGGGGTGGGCCGCAAAAAGTAGCTGCAGCCGTTCGACAAAATCGACCTGCTGCAACTGCCGTGCACCCACGTTGACGCTGACCCGCAGCTTCAGCCCGGCTGCATGCCAGCGCTCCATCTGGGTGAGCGCCGCGTCAATCACCCATTCGCCGATGGCAATGGCCATCGCGTCGTTTTCGACCACTGGCAAGAACACCGCCGGGGGCAGCAGGCCCCGTTCGGGGTGTTGCCAGCGGATCAATGCCTCGGCGCCTACCACCTTTCCGCTGCGCATGTTCACTTTCGGCTGGTAGTGCAGGACGAATTCGCGTTGCTCCAGCGCCAGGCGGATGCGCTCCAGGCTTTCGTGGTGGCCGCGCAGATTGCTGTCGTGGGCGGCATCGAAGACGTGGTAACGGTTCTTGCCCGCCAATTTGGCTTGGTACATGGCCTGGTCGGCCTGCCGCAGCAACTGGTCGGCCTCAGTATCCTGCGGCTGCGGGAAGAAAGTAACACCCAGACTGGCCGAGACCTGCACGCTCAGGTTGCCCACTGCCATGGGATGCGCCGCAGCCGCCAACAGCCGGTTGAGCAAAGGAATGCTGGCCTGGGCTTCCGTCAAGTCGGACAGCACCGCGACGAATTCGTCACCACCCAACCGTGCCAGTGTGTCGCCCTCCCGCAAGGCTT
>CAJBVC010000620.1 GCA_903958915.1 uncultured beta proteobacterium | reverse complement strand
GATGACGTATTCAAAGTCAATCCCTTCGCCGGGTGAGGGTCGCACCGTCAGAATCTGGTCGGCGCCCACCCCAAAATGGCGGTCACCCAGAAAGCGGTAATGCGCTGCGGTCAGCCCCAGGCGCGAGCGCGTCTCGTCCAGCACAACAAAGTCGTTGCCGGCTCCCTGCATTTTGGTGAACGGAATGCGCATGGCTGCATTATCTCTGGCGAACGCGTTTGGTTGCACAATGCCGACCATGGTACGACCGACGCACATTCTTGATACTGCCGCCACCCAGATGCCGGCGCGCAGCGCCTGGCAGTCCCTCACGCCCGTGCCTCTGACCCGCAACGTGTTGCGTTTGACGGCACCCAACCCCGGCGTGATGACCGGGCCTGGCACCAACAGTTACCTGGTGGGGGACGCCTGCACAGGTTTCACCATCATCGACCCAGGACCGGTAGATGCCGGGCACCAGCAGCGGCTCTGGGATGCTGCCGTGCACCCTGACGGCATTGGCGGCAACATCCTGCGCATTGTCTGCACCCACTCCCACCCGGACCATGCACCTGGAGCGGCGCCGCTGCAGGCTTTGTGCGCGACACGCCCTCCCGTTCTGGGCCTGCCGTCTGCACCCACGGCGCGCCAGGGGAGCGCCTTCACACCAGACAGAGTGCTACAAAATAAAGAGCTGCTCACGCACACTCCACGGGCGTTGGAGGCCGATTTGACCAATGAAGCCGGGGCCAGCACGCTGCAGGTTATCTACACCCCGGGGCATGCTGCCAACCACATTTGCCTGCTGCTGCAGGAAGATGGACTGCTGTTTTCGGGCGACCATATCCTGAACGGCAGCACCACGGTGATTGACCCGCCCGATGGCAACATGGCGCACTATCTGGACGCCCTGGACACCCTGCACGCGACCTGCACCTCGCAGGCGGTGCAGCACATCCTGCCAGCACACGGCCACGTCATCGACGATGCGCTGGGCGCGATTGCACACCTCAAAGCGCACCGCCTGCAGCGCGAGGCCAAAATCGCCGCCATCATGCGGGCCCACCCGGACGGCGACCTCGATGTGTGGCTGCCACTGGCCTACGACGATGTCGACCCACGCATCTGGCCGGTGGCAAGACGCTCTCTGCTCGCGCATGTCGAGCGCATTCAATCGCTGGGCACCCCTGGACCGACACCATGAAGCGCGCACCCCGACCACCGGCAACACCCGCGAAAGTCCCATCGGCGAAGCAGCCTCCCACCCAGGCGAAGGCCGGACCAACGGCTGAGGGCGAGCGCTTGTCCAAGCGGGTTGCTGCGATGGTGCCCTGCTCGCGCAGCGAAGCCGAGCAGTACATCGAAGGCGGCTGGGTGAAGGTCGATGGTCGGGTTGTCGAGGAACCCCAGTTTCGCGTGCTACATCAGACGATCTTGATCGATGCTGACGCGACCCTGCTCGACAGCGTGCCGGTCACCTTGCTGTTGCACAAGCCCGTGGACTGGCTCGACGGCACCGACGAGACAATGCAAGCGCTCAATCGCCAGGCGCGCCGCGGAACGGTGAAAAATCCGCAAACGCTGCTCACCCCGGCGACACGCTGGCAAGGTGATGCCGCGGCTACGCGTGTGCTGCATCGCCACTTCAAGCAACTGCAGACCTGCGTCCCACTGGAAACCGGCGCCAGCGGCCTGGTCGTTTGGACGCAGGACTGGAGGGTACAGCGCAAGCTGTCCGAAGACCTGATGTTTATGGAGAATGAACTGATCGTGGAAGTGCGTGGTGAAGTGTCTGAGCAGGCGCTTCGCATTCTCAACCGCGAGCTTGATGCCAAGGGGCAACCGCTGCCACCTACCAAAGTAAGCCTCAACAGCACCAGTCCAGATTCAAGCAAATTGCGCTTTGCCATCAAGGGCGCGCATCCGGGGCTTGTGGCCTACCGGTGTGATCAGGCACAACTGGAGATGGTTGCCATGCGCCGCATCCGGCTGGGTCGAGTGGCATTGAGCGACTTGCCAGTCGGCCAGTGGCGCTACCTTGCGCCAGGCGAGAGGTTTTAGCCCCCACGCTCCGCCGCTTTGCGGGTCGCTGCCCCCCAAAGGGGCGCAATCTGCCTTTGGGCGGCCATGCGGCAGATTTAGCCCCCACTACAGAGACATTGTCCCGAGGATTTGGGCGGCAGAGCGTTCTGCGCAGGTCAAGGAGGAGCCCGCACAGCGGGCGGGGCCAACGGACATAGGGGAGCAGAGCGCTCTGCCGCCCAAATCCGCCAGCCCCAGATCCGTCAAATCTAGCTAGAAATGTAATGTTCCAAGTGGCTGATGGTCAGCTCGTGGTCGGCAATGATGTCGTCCATGATGTCGCGAATCGAGATCATGCCCAGCACCTTGTCGCCATCGACTACCGGCAAGTGACGAATGCGCTTATGACTCATCAGGCCCAGGCAATCTCGGGTCCTCACCGTGGGTGCCACGGTGATCACGCCCGAGGTCATGATGTCGCGCACGGCGGTGTCTTTGGAAGACTTCCCTGCTAAGGCGATCTTGCGGGTGTAATCGCGCTCCGAGAACACCCCCACCAGCTTGCCATTGTCGAGCACCATCATCGCGCCCACATCGTGGTCTGCAAGTTGCTGCAATGCTGCAAACACACTGTCCTGCGGCGCCAGACTGAAATTGGTCGCATCGCGCTTTTTGAGAAGTTCAAGAATGGGTCGCATGGTTTCTCCTGGAAACAAGTTCAGAGACGCAACCATACCTCAAAAAAGTGTGAAGCCCACCGATAAGCCGGATTCTGTGCATGAAAGTTTCCTTCCATGTGACCACCATTACTCTGGGCCGCAAGTCACCTTGCGGCTCGGTGCTACCTACCCGCCAGCTCTGGGGGCCCCATCAACGCTGGCCTACTTGGTATTGCTGCGCGTAGAGATTGCCCGTTTCACCCGATGTGCTTCGCCCATCGGGTGGCTATGCGCACCCGGTTACCCGGGGCACGGCTTGCGCCGCGCTGCACGCATAGAACACCCAAAAAGGCTTGTTCCATCGACTCGTCTCTGTTGCTCTGATCCTCACCTTAGGGTCTTGCGACTTGTCGGTGGACAGCCGTTAGCTGCTACGCTGCCCTGTGCAGTCCGGACGTTCCTCCAGTGCCTGGTTTCCCAGATTGCACCAGCGGTGGTCTGGTGGGCTTCACGGTCTGGATTATCGCCTCTGCCCCAGAAAGTGATGTGCACTACCCCAAAGCTGAACGATGCCCCTCGGTTTGCACTGAATCCAGCAGACGATTCGCTACCCGTGAACACGCTCCGCCATGACTCCCTGAATGGTCGCAATGAACTGGTCAATCTCTGCGCTTGGATTGGCGGCCACGTTGCGGAACCACTTCCCGCCAGCGATTGACGTCGTCGACGTCGAGCCCTTAGGCAACTGGTGAAGCAGTTTGTCAAACAAGTTTTTGTCTTTAGGACGCCAGACCACGATGCCTGTTTGCGGTTCGGCATAAAGCTCAAGGCGTTCGTCAGCAGCCACAAAGTCTCTCAAGCAGCGTGCGAGGCTCATGCAGTGCTCTATGCGCTGCGCAACTCCTTGATGCCCCCAAGCAAGCAGCGTTGCCAGTAGGGCCGTGGCAGTTGCACCATGGGAACCAAGAACGCCAACATTGGGGGTGGCAAGGTACGCTCCACCGAAGCTTATCGCAGCATGGGACTTCTCCGTGTTCTTGAAGAAGACAAGCGCAGACTCTTTGGGCTGAAAAAGCCACTTGTGCGCCGATACCGCGACCGAGTCTGCCGCCTCGATGCCGTCAAGTAAATTGGCGTACTGACTCAACCGCAAAGGACCTGCCCACGCAGCATCAACATGAGTCCAGGCTGCTCTGGCAGCCAATGCAAGCGTGTCAATGGCACCGGTGCTGGTTGTACCCGCAGTGAGCACCAAGACGGATTTGCTCAAGTCGGTCGGCAATAGCGCCGCGTCCATCGAACCGTTGGCATCTGTTGGCACGCTCAGGTATTTGAGACCCAAGATATGAGCCGCCTTTGCGATGGAAAGATGCGATGCCTCAGATGCAATAACCTCCGTAACGCCGGCGCACTCCCGCGCGGACCACAGAGCCGTCAAGTTGGCGACCGTCGAGCCTGGCGTCATGTGGCCGCCATTCATGCCGAAAAAGGGTGCCAGCCAGGCGACCACGCGGTGTTCCATCTGGCGCGCGGCAGGCGCTGTGGCTGGATGAAGCAGGTTCTGATTCAGCGAGGCGTTCCACAGCGTCATTGCCCAAGTTATCCATGGTGTGGGCGGGTCCATGTGGGCAAATGAGGTGGCTTCACCCAAACGGGCTGCACCACCCAGAATGCTGGCTGCCAGCGAGTTCATTGCAGCGATGGACCCCATTCCTATCTCCGGCAGTTCATTCGACAGGTCGAGAACCTGGTCGCTACTGAAATCACGGCTCATCAACTCCACTGCGCGATGTAACCCATCCGAGTTGAAGGCGAATTCCTTGTCCATGCTACTTGCCTCAGTTGATATCCGAAACCCAGTTTAGCTGCTCACACACAGGCCAGGGCGTCTGCGGATTCAGCGACCGCAGTCAGGTTACTGTCCCAGGTAGTGGTGCAAGACGAGGCTCTATCGCAGCACTTCCCGTGGAATGATTGGTT
>CAJBVC010000619.1 GCA_903958915.1 uncultured beta proteobacterium | reverse complement strand
TGCAGCGGGCAGGTAGTCGGTCAGCGTGGCGAACAGTTTGAGCGTGATCTTCATGGAGATTTATCGGCGGCGTTCGTCCTGCGCACCAGCCCACGCCTCCTGGCCCTGAGCACTTGCAAGGTAAGCCTCCATCAACTTGGTCGGGTCGCCCTTGAGCACGTCTTTCCACGTGCCCAGATGCACCTGCCCCTCCACCAAGCCTCGCATCACGCCGACATGGTCGGTCCAGCCCACGCTGTTGCATCCCACCAGAACATCGCCATCAAACTGCAAGCTCAGGTGTTTGCCAGCCTTGGCATCCGTCCATTCCACGTGATCACCACCGGGCACGCCCTGCCAGTCGCCAAAACTGGTGGAGATCAGTCCAAGCGTATCCAGTACATTGATCTGGGTAACTCCGTGCAGTCCAGCGGTCAAGGTATTGCCCCTCGCAAAGGCCACCATGTTGGCTGCAGCCACGCGCGCCTGGTCGGCGGCGTTGGGCTGGATCGCGCTGACGATCATCTTTCCGCTCACTTTATCCAGTGCCTCAGCACAGTCGCCTGCAGCAAAGATGCCAGGCACATTGGTCTGCAGGTGTTCGTCGGTCAGCACCCCCAACAGGCACGTGACGCCTGAATCCTTCAGGTACCCGATTGCAGGCCGCACCCCTGCCGCGCTGATCACCAAGTCGGCTTCGACGGTGGTGCCGTTGGAGAGCTTGACTTGCAGGGGTTTTCCCGCAGCAATGGACTCTACTTTGGTACCGGTAAACACCTGCACCCCCTTGGCCTCGCACCAATCACGAATCATGCCGCCGGCCGTTGGTCCCATCATGCGGGGCACCATTCGGTCGCCCATTTCAACCACACTGAGGTGTACACCACGGGCTGACAAGGCTTCCATGATGATGCAGCCAATGAAGCCGGCTCCCAGCTGCAACACCCGCGCGCCCTTGGTCGCCAGTTGCATGATGTGTCGCGCGTCTTCCATCGTCCAGCAGGTGTGAACGCCTTCGGAGTCGATACCGGCGATGGGCGGCGCTACTGGATGGGAGCCAGTGGCTATCAAAAGGGTGTCAAACTGAATCGACTTGCCGCTCTGAAGCACTATCATTTTTGTAGCTGCTTGCGCACTCTTGACGCGGTCCTGAACGATATTTATCTTCAAATCTTGAAAGTGCGAGGCAGCTTTGCGCAGGTAAGTTCCACGTTCGTCGATGTTGCCCATCAGCAGGTAGGGAATCGCCATGCGGGAGTACGGTGGCTCCGGCTCATCGCCGATCACTGTGATCGTGTCCTGAGGGGCCAATTTGCGAATGGTTTCGGCGGCAATGACTCCTGCGGGGCCTGCGCCAAGGATGACGTGATGGGTCATGGGGATCTCCAAAAAAGAAAGCGGCCCATCCAGACCGCTGTTTCGTTGCTTCCGGTTTATTGGGGTCAGAGCACATGCCCGCTATGCGGTCAGTGATCCGACCCCAATAAACCTGCGTTCCTTCTTGCCTGCTTTCACAGGCCCAGACGGGCTTTGGTGGCGGCGGTGGGGCGACCTTCTGCGTCCCAACCGCGGGCTTCGTAGTACTTGGGCATCATCTTGGCCAGCTCGTTGACCTTGCCTTTGGCGGGGCCAGTCTTGCAGGCTTCGTTGAGCAGACGCGGTGGCAGGCTGTCGTCTTTGGCGGTGAACCCGGCGCGGTTGTTGAACTCGCGCTCCATGTTCCAGATGCGTTCGCCAATCTTGGCCAATTCTTCAATCGTGTAGGCCTCGTCACAGGCACCTTGCATTTGCGGTGACAGGTCTTGCAGGCCCCAGGCAAACGTGGTGAAGATACACAGGCCGGAGGAGTCAAACGCAGCGGTAGCGTCCTGGAAGGCCTTCACCCGATCCGGCTTTCCTTCGTGCTCTAGCGGGTC
>CAJBVC010000618.1 GCA_903958915.1 uncultured beta proteobacterium | reverse complement strand
CCGCCTGCCTGATGTGCCGTTACCCCTGAGTGATTCGGCGATGAACAAGATCTTCGTCGTCCTGCGTGCCCAAACCCGGCACGACTTTTCGCTCTACAAGCCTGGCACGATTCAGCGACGCGTCGAGCGACGCATGGCGCTCAACGGAATCGACGAGGGCGATCAATATGTCAATCTGCTGCAACGGGACGCCACCGAGGCTCAGGCGCTGTTCAATGACTTGCTGATTGGCGTGACACAGTTCTTCCGCGACACCGCCGTTTTTGAGGCGTTTGAAGCCAAGGTAGTACCGGCGTTGTTTACCGGCAAGTCCACCGTCAATGGCGTGGTGCGGGTATGGGTGGCGGGTTGTTCCACCGGCGAAGAGGCCTACTCGATTGCAATTTTGTTGCAAGAGCGTATGGAGGCGCTGCAGCAAAGCTACGTAGTGCAAGTTTTTGCCACAGACATTGACCCCCGTGCCATCGCCACCGCGCGTAGCGGTATATACCCGGTGGGCATTGCCGCCGATGTATCACCCTTGCGGCTGTCGCGTTTTTTCAGCGCTCTGCCCGGTGACGCGGGCTATCGGGTGCACAAAGGCATACGCGACATGCTTGTATTTTCCGAGCAGAACCTGGTCAAGGATCCGCCATTTTCCAAGCTCGATCTCATCAGCTGCCGCAACCTCTTGATTTACTTCGGCCCTGAGCTGCAACAGCGCCTCATGCCTCTGTTTCACTATGCGCTCACGCCGCATGGCAAGTTGTTTCTGGGCAGCTCCGAAGGGGTGGGCGAATTTACCGATCTGTTTAGCCCGGTGGACAGCAAGGCCAAGCTGTTTGAGCGCAACGACGTGCAATTGGGGCCCGCTCGCAGGTCAAGCCCGTTTATTCCAGCGCTATCGGCAGTGGATGCGGCACTGCCACGCGCAGCGAAGAGAAAGGTATTCCCTGGCGGTGTGCCACTGCGCGAGATCATTGAACAGGCATTGCTGAGCCAGCTGGCCCCCGCCGCGGCGCTGGTGTCCGCCGCGGGCGAGATCCATTACCTTTACGGCAGCGCCGGCATGTTCCTGGAGCCAGCCCCAGGGGAGCCAAGCGTGCCCAATGTGATAACCATGGCCCGAGAAGGCTTGCGCCCGGTGCTTTCCAGTGCCCTGCGCGAGTGCGATGCCACGCAAGCCCTGGTGCGCAAGCCAGCGGTCAGGGTCAAGACCAATGGACACTTCACCCGTGTCAACCTGCTGGTGCGCCCGGTCGCACACAGTCCGGGCATCGCACAGCCCATGTACCTGGTGCTGATCGAGGATGCGCCTGAAGTTCCCCCCACGCCTGGCAAGCGCAAACCTAGCCCTGTGAACGCCTTGGCTGCGGACACCGTTTCGCGCGAGCAGTTTGCCGCGCTCACTGAAGAGTTGCAGGCCAAGGACGACTACTTGCGTAGCACACAGGAAGAGCTCGAAGGGGCCAATGAAGAGCTGAAATCGTCCAATGAGGAAATGCAGTCGGTCAACGAAGAGCTGCAAAGTACCAACGAGGAGCTGGAAACTTCGAAGGAAGAGCTGCAGTCGGTCAACGAAGAGTTGGTCACGGTCAACAGCGAACTCTCCGTTAAGGTCGATACGGTGATGCACCTGAACGACGACATGAACAATCTGCTGGCGGGTACCAGGATTGCCACCCTCTTTGTGGACCACCAGCTGCGCATCCTGCGTTTCACACCCAGCGCGGTTCCGATCATCAACCTGATTGCCAGCGACATCGGCCGACCGGTGGCCCATATTGTTTGCAACCTGGTGGGCTACAACCGCCTGGTGGCCGATACGCAGGCGGTGCTCGGCACCCTGGTGCCCAAGGTGCAGCAGGTTCAAACTCTGCAGGGTGAGTGGTTTACGCTGCGCATTCACCCCTACCGCACGATTGCCAATGTGATTGAAGGCGCGGTGATTACCTTTAGCGACATCTCGGAGATCAAGCGCATGGAGGCCGCGCTCGAGGCGGCCAACAATCTCGCGCGCCTGGCGGTGGTGGTGCGCGACGCGCACGATGCCATCACGGTGCAAGATCTGCAGGGCCAGACCTTGGCGTGGAACCCCGCTGCCACCCGCATGTACGGCTGGAGTGAAGCAGAGGCACTGACCATGAACGTGCAGACGCGCATTCCCCCGGCACT
>CAJBVC010000617.1 GCA_903958915.1 uncultured beta proteobacterium | reverse complement strand
TGGCACAGCTGCAAGGCATCTACATCCTGGCCGAGAACAATCAGGGTTTGGTGATTGTGGATATGCACGCCGCCCACGAGCGCATCGTCTACGAGCGGCTCAAAAACCAGTTTGCAGTCCAAACGGCAGAGGGCGCCAGCAGCACCGTGGCGCAACTCGCCAGCCAGCCGCTACTCATCCCCGCCACCTTTGCCGCCACACCGCAAGAGGTTGCCACCGCTGAAGCGCACGCCGTCACCCTGCACACGCTGGGTCTGGAGATCAGCCCTTTCTCCCCCAAAACACTGGCCGTGCGCGCTGTGCCCACCTCGCTGGCACACGGTGATGCGGTGGAGCTAGCGCGCAGCGTGCTGGCCGAACTGGCGCAACACGAAGCCAGCACCGTGATCCAACGCGCACAGAATGAACTGCTGGCCACCATGGCCTGCCACGGTGCCGTGCGCGCCAACCGGCGGTTGACGGTGGACGAAATGAACGCCCTGCTGCGCCAGATGGAAGCCACCGAGCGCAGCGATCAATGCAACCACGGCCGCCCCACCTGGCGCCAACTCAGCCTGCGCGAAATCGACGCGCTGTTCCTGCGTGGTCGCTAGAAGATGAAATTCAAGCACTTCGCCCAATTGGTGGCGCTTTCCGCCCTTTGGGGCGCCTCATTCATGTTGATCCGCATTGCCAGTCCGGTATTGGGGCCCAATGTGCTGGCCGCCTCGCGCATTGGCATGGCCACGCTAACTCTGGCAGTCCTTATGCGCGCTATGCGCCACACCTGGCCGACCGGCCATTGGCGCGAATTGGCCCTGATCGGTCTGCTGTCGGTGGCACTGCCCTTTTTGTTGTTTGCCTGGGCGGCGCTGCAGTTGCCAGCCGGCTACAGCGCGCTACTGAACTCAACCGCGGTGGTTTTTGGCATTTTTGCTTCGGCCTGGCTCAAGGAAGACACCTTGACGCTGCGCAAGTTGCTGGGTTGCGCCTGTGGCTTTGGTGGCGTGGCGCTGATCGTGAGCCTGGGACCGGTCGAACCGTCCACCAAAGTGTTTCTGGCGGCGCTGGGTTGCGTAGCAGCATCGGCCTGCTACGGTATTTCGACCCCGCTGATGAAGCGTGCCCTGAGCCGCATGGAGCCGCTACAGATAGCCGCCGGACTGCACGCCATGTCCCTGCTCATGCTGATACCCGGTGCCGCATGGAGTTGGCCGCAAGCGCACTTCACACCCTTGGCTTTGATGGCGGTGGCCATCATGGGCGTGGTTACGTCTGGCATCGCTTACTGGATGCACATCCGCATCCTGGCACACGTCTCGCCGGTGGCCGCCATGAGCCCCACTTTCATGATCCCCGTATTCGGTGTGACCTGGGGTCACCTATTTCTGGGCGAACAACTCAGCACCGGTATTTTTGCTGGCGGCGCACTGGTGTTACTGGCTAGTGCCTTGATCACCGGCTTCAACCCATGGCAAAAATGGCTGGACGTCGTGGACGCAAAGCCCTGATCGCTCGCTCTTTTGCATTTTCGACCTGCCGACCGGCCGCTTACACTCGGCGTCAATCGGCGCCACAATTTCTTGTTTCCCAATTCAAAGCTACACCCATGAATGTCCTGGTCGAAGCCCTTGCCAACTTGTGCAGTCTGCGCGACCGGGAAGCGCTGGACTTCACTTTGGTTGCCCTGTTGCAGAAGTTCATTGCCGAGCCTGCCCAAACCATCAGCCTGATGCGCC
>CAJBVC010000616.1 GCA_903958915.1 uncultured beta proteobacterium | reverse complement strand
TTGGTTTGAGTTGAAAGGAAGAAACTGCGAGTACGATCCGAACATTAGAGGCTACAACCAGTGGCCATAAGAAGATCAAAGGTAAGCGGTCTATTAACCCCGCCCTTGCATGAACCCGGCGAATGGTGATGGAGAGTCGGGATAGAGGTGGCCGCCGACCGATCAGTCAGCTGGCATCGCAATAAACCACGGCAACAACGCCTCGTAGTTATCAACCGTCTGTGCCTTGGGCAAAGCCACCAGCAGCGCACGCAGATAACGATAGCCATCCACACCGTTGGCCGCACAGGTCTGCAACAACGAATACAGATTGGCACTGGCATTCGCACCGGCGACCGTGTCGGCAAACAACCAGTTACGCCTACCGATCACAAAGGGACGAATCGAGTTCTCGCAAGCATTGTTGTCAATCGGGTACGCACCATTGGTGACATACAGCATCAGCTTGGACCATTGGCCGCTGAGGTAATGCAGTGCCCGTCCCAGCAAGCTGCCAGGCAGCACCGCATGCAAATTCGCCAGCAGCAAGGCCTCGATCTTGTTAAGCACCGGCACACTGTGTAGCTGGCGTTGCTCCAGTAACCCCTTGGCGTCCAATTCGTTCTCGCGTGCCCTGGCCTCTACCGCATACAACTGCCCGATAAGCGCAATGAACTGCGCCGCCAATTGGTCAGCCGTTCGGGCATGCTTGGGCAAGGCCTGCAACGCATCATTGAAGTCACGCCTGCAGTGAGCCCAGCATGCCAAGTGCACCAGTTGGTGCGCCTGGGCAATCTGGTCGTACACCGCATATCCATCGCTCATCAGAACCGACCCTGGTCGCATGCCGGCGTACAGAATCTGCGCCGCTGCCGTGCTGCGCGAAGGCGAATAGCCAAACAGACGGATCGGTGGCCCGGTGCCAGCAGGTCCTGAGCCCTGGGTCATCTGGGCCCACATAAAACTCTTGGACTGCGCACTCTTGCCGGGCTCCTTGAGCACCTGCACCGTGGTTTCATCACCAAACGTCAATGGAGCGTCCAGCAGATGGTCGCGCAGCAGATTGATGACGGGTTGCACCGCCTGGCCCACACGCACGATGCTGGCTGCCAGGGTGTTGCGTGAGAGGTCGCTGCCACCAAAGCGTCCCAGAAGCGCGGCCTGGCGGTACAGAGGCAAACCATCGCAATACTTGGAGGTAATGACCCAGGCCAGCAGGCCTTCGCTGAGCAAGCCCTTGGGGATGACTTGCGCGGGCTTGGAGGCCAGGCGTAGTGCACCATCGCAGCACGGGCAGGCGTATTTGACGCGCTCGTGGCGGATCACGCGCACTTGCTGGGGAATGATGTCGAGTTGCTCGCTGGCTTCAACGCCGATTTCCTGCAGGGCAGCACCGTCGTGTGGGCATACGCGCTCGTGCTCTGGCAGTTCATGGCGCACCACATGGCGGGGCAGTGCTGGGTCTAGCGGTTTGCGACCGCGCTTGGCGCGCTTGTGGGTGGGAACATCAATGCTGCCTGCGTCATCGCTGTCTGGCTCTTCCTGGGCTGCGCTCTGGACTTGTGCGCCCAGGGCCTCGGCTTCGTTGAAGAACATATCCTTTTGGTCTTGGCTGCTGGCCTCGCTCTTGGCGGCAAAGATTCTGCGCATGAACTTGTTGAGCCGCTCCTTGAGCAAGTCGCGCTCGGTGCGCGCCAGGAGCAGTTGGCCTGCGAGTGATTCGCTGTGCCGCCGCTCGGCAGCCAAGGCCTCTTTCAAGGCTGCGATTTCGTCAATGGAGGGGGCTAAACTCATTGGTGAATTTGATCAAAACCCCTGTCAAAAAGTTCCCTCCAAATCACTGTCAACGACACATTTTTATGCTGCTCTTTGGTAGGAAACTGCCCGGTGGCCACGCATCGCGGCGAGGTCAATTCCATCGAGCAACCAGTGCAGTTGCTGCACCGTGAGTTCGACCACTGCACTGTCTTGCTGAGGCCAGATAAAGCGTGCATCTTCCAGTCGCTTTTGTAGCAGCCAAAAGCCATTGCGATTCCAGCCCAATATCTTGATGCGGTCCTTTCTGCGGTTGCCAAAGACAAAGATGGCATGTGCAAAGGGATCGAGGCCAAGGTCGTGTTCAACGACCACACAAAGGCCGTTGATGTTCTTGCGGAAGTCCACGTTGCCGCGGTGCAGGTACACCGCCAGGTTGGCGTTCAAATGGAACATGGCAGAGCCGCCAAGGTGCGCAGCATGCCGTGCAGGGCTGCTGTATGTGTCTGATCCTGAGACCAGCTCAGTACGACGCCGTTGCCCAGACGGGCTTGCATGGCAACGGTACTTGGTGCCACGCGGTGCTGCTGCACCTTGGGGGTGACTTCAACTGCGGCTTGTTCCTTGACGCGTACGACGCTCCATGCTGTTGCGCCCTGACGCTTGCGCAACTGGCGAGCCTCGTACAGGCGGCGGACGTCAATGCCATGCTTCTGTGCGTAGGCAGCAAGGCTCAGCCCGGAGCCTTCGGCCGCTTCCAAATGTGTCGTCCACTTGAATCTTTTACCTATCATGCTGATCTCCTTTTGAAATCAGCAGGTTTATCGCGTTCAGATGGTCAGAGGAAGGACGTAGTTGGCAGACCGCTTACGAAACTCAACGAACTTTTGAAGGTTGGTGCCATCTCGAGCGAAGAATTCAATCAGCTCAAGGCGAAATTGCTGAAATAGGTTCGCGCTTCTT
>CAJBVC010000615.1 GCA_903958915.1 uncultured beta proteobacterium | reverse complement strand
CGCGGTCATCAACTTCACGCGTACGCTGGGTGCGGAGTGGGGCAAGTTCAACATCACCGTGAACGCCATCTGCCCCGGTTTCTTCCCAAGCAAGATGACAGCCGGCATTCTGAAAATGGCCGGAGAAGACAACCTGGCGGCGCACGCCCCCTTGCGCCGCATTGGCGATGATGAAGACCTGAAAGGCCTGTGCCTGCTGTTCGCCTCCGACGCCGGCAAACACATCACCGGCCAGTACCTGGCCGTCGATGGTGGGGTCAGCGCCGTGGTCGGCGGATAGCATGTGGAACCAGGCGCTCGGGTTCGGTATCGAGATTCCCTTTGTCACGCATTTGGGGTTTGCACTGACAGCGTTCGAGGGTGGGCACTCTGAAATCGAGTTTCATCCCAAGTCAGAGCATCTCAACTCCCATGCCATCGTGCATGGCGGTGCGCTGATGACGCTGCTGGATGTTTCCATGGCGACGGCGGCGCGCAGCGCCCAACCAGACATGGGCATGGTCACCGTGGAAATGAAGACCAGCTTCATGCGTCCGGCCCTCGGGCTACTGGTTGCCAAGGGCCGGCTGATGCACCGCAGTACCAGCCTGGCGTTTGCCGAGTCCACCATTTACGACCATGCGGGCCGGGCTTGTGCCCATGCAGTGGGCACCTTCAAGTACGTCAAGCGCAAACCCAGACTCGCTCGGGTGCCAGACGACCCGGATGCGGCCACCACGGATACTTCTTAGGAATAAAAAGGCCCGTGGCGCCCGTGCCATATGCGTAAATAGCTTCCTTTTTCATAGCAAACTAGTTCAATGAAAGACACCACCATGCCAGCCAACCAGCAAATCCTTTTGGACAACCGCCCCGTCGGGGAAGCCGTTGCCAGCAACTTCAAACTCGTCACCGCAGAGACACCGCCACTGCAGGATGGTCAAGTGCTGGTGCGGCACCACTTTCTGAGCCTGGACCCGTACATGCGCGGTCGCATGAACGACGCCAAGAGTTACGCCCAACCCCAGCCGCTGGGGCAGACCATGCAGGGCGGCACCGTGGGTGAGGTGGTGGAATCGCGCCACCCCAAATACGCCGTGGGCGACAAAGTGGTGGGTATGGGCGGCTGGCAGGAATACAGCGTGGTCGACGGCAACCTGATGGGTGCGATGCGCAAGGTCGACACCACCCATGTGCCGCTCAGTGCCTACCTGGGTGCCGTCGGCATGCCGGGGGTGACCGCCTGGTACGGGCTGGTCAAGATCATTGCGCCGCAGGCCGGTCAAACCATGGTGGTGAGTGCCGCCACCGGCGCGGTTGGCAGTGCCTTTGCCGCCCTGAGCAAGGCGCGCGGTTGCCGCACGGTCGGCATTGCCGGTGGCTCCGACAAATGCAAATATGCCGTGGAAGAGTTGGGCTTTGACGCCTGCATCGACTACAAGCTGCACAGCACGGCCGGATCTCTGTCCAAAGCTCTGCGAGAAGTCTGCCCCGCCGGCATCGACGGCTATTTTGAGAATGTCGGTGGCCTGGTGCTGGACGCGGTCTTGCCCTTGATGAATGCGTTTGGACGGATTGCGGTGTGCGGAATGATCGCCGGCTACGACGGAGCGCCCGTGCCGCTCACCTATCCGGCGCTGATTCTAATGCAGCGCCTCAAAGTCGAAGGCTTCATCGTCAGTGAACACATGGAAGTGTGGCCAGAGGCGCTGACCGAGTTGGGAACGCTGGTCGCCACCGGCAAGCTGCGCCCACGCGAAAGCATTGCCCAAGGCCTGGCGGCAGCGCCGGAGGCATTTCTGGGTCTGCTCAAGGGCAAAAACTTTGGCAAACAGCTTGTCAAATTGATCTGACCACCCCGCGATACTTCAACGGAGCTCCGCATGGCAGACCTCATCCTGCACCATTACCCAATGTCACCCTTTGCCGAAAAAATCCGGCTGGTCCTGGGCTACAAACAAATGACCTGGAAGTCAGTGATCATTCCGTCGGTCATGCCCAAGCCTGACGTGGTGGCGCTCACCGGTGGCTACCGCAAGACGCCGTTGCTGCAAATCGGCGCGGACGTGTATTGCGACACTGCCCTGATCTGTGAAGTGCTGGAACACCTGCAACCCACACCCACCTTATATCCGGCTGCCAACAAGGGCCTGGCGCGCGTTTTGGCCCAGTGGGCTGATACCACGCTGTTCTGGGCCTCCATGGCCTACACACTACAACCCAAGGGGGCAGCTGCCATGTTTGAAGGCGCGTCACCCGAAGCGGCCAAGGCCTTTGGCTCCGACCGGGCTGCCATGTCGGCGGGCATGCAGCGGTTGCGTCCAGCGGATGCCGTGGGAGCGCTGAAGTCTTACCTGCGTCGGCTGGCAGACATGCTGGACGGCCAGCCGTTTCTCATGGGCGATGCTGCCTGCGTGGCAGATTTTGCCGCCTACCATCCGTTGTGGTTTTGTCGCAAGGTGGGTGTGGTGGCGGGCATTCTGGATGCAACGCCCGCG
>CAJBVC010000614.1 GCA_903958915.1 uncultured beta proteobacterium | reverse complement strand
TGATGGAGCGCGTGTCGCCCACGGTGGTGAACGCGGGTTCATTCAACGGATCGCGTTCTGCCAGGGCCGTGCCCACCATGCAGGCCAACCAAATCAGTACAAGACAGCGCAGGATCATCTGCGTTCCATTGGCAGCAGTCCTTTGGTCATGCGCCTCTACATCTTCAAAGTGTCGTTATGGGGTGCATTGCTAAACCTGACAAGAGCGCTTCAGCGCAGCACCATTTCGACTCGACGATTCTTCGCCCGCCCGGCTTCGCCGGTATTGCTCGCCACTGGCGCAAATGGCCCAACGCCTTCAGCTGCAAGTCGGTCGGTGTTGATGCCATGGTCCTTGGTCAATGCGGTGATAACCGCAGCAGCCCGATCGCGCGACAACTTCTGGTTGCGTTCGGCTGGCCCCTGCATGTCGGTATGGCCGACGATGAAAACCTTTGCAGTAGCATTGGCCTTGAGCCACTTTGCCATCTCGGCCAGCGTCGGGGTCGATTCGCTTTTCAGCACGGACTTGTCGGTATCAAAGTAAATGCCATAGAAAACCACCTTACCCTCGTCTCCCATCGCCTTGGTGATCTGCTCGGAGGAGACCACGACCGACTGCTCCATGCCCGCTACGCGAATAATTTGGTGTTGAATTGCCCCGCATCCTCCTGAGCCGCTATCTGAACCGCAACCTGCCTTGCCCCAAAACTCGTCGTTCCCTTTGCGCAAGTGGTAGTGCACGTATTTGGAGTTGACAAAAAGTACTTCGCCTTTGGCCTGCTGTACTGCATTTTCAAAGTTGCGGACAATTTCCAGCACACCGGGCTGTAGACCTTTGGCATCTTTTTCAACCGGGTTGAGGTAATACCAGTGTTCGCCCTCAACCTTGAAGGACTCGGAGCCGGATTTTGTGTCGCCAGCCTTCTTCCATCGTTCCAGGTTAAGCTCCTTGAAGCGCGCCTGGTCACAATTGCCCATCACTTCCCCTGTGAAACGGTTGAACACTGGATTGGGTTCGCATTTAGGGTTATCTTTTCGCGCTTGCGCCATGGCGTCGTCGGAACTGAAGTAACCCAGTAGGGCGCTGATAAACATCAAGCAGTTCAGAAATTTCATCGATCTCTCCCTCAATGAGAAAATTGGTGATTGCAACCAGTAGCGCTTGCCTGCGGCCCCATCTGCCCTATTTTGCCCCGCAACTTTCAATGGTGGTAGATGTGTCATGCTGGACAGTGCCGACTGCTCAGACAAGTGGCATGACGGACTGTCAATGCCACCGCATGACGATAAGTATGGCACGGGCTGACGGACTCTAGACGCCTTGATCAACGCCTTGGTCAAACTGGGTCGCGTCGTTCAATGAGTTGTCCGGAATTGGAAGCACTTTGAGTATTGAGCAATACCGTTCGCGCACGCACGCGCTGCACACCGCAGTTTTTCCACCGTTGCCAGTTGTTCCAACCACCTTTCATGCCCAACAGCCGAAGTCCCAACAAAGGTGACGCGGGTGCAAGAATTGCGCCAAAATAGCGCCGCAACCACATGCAGATTCGATTCACGCAATAGACGGTACTGTCCACCGAAGTCAACTTTCATGAGCACCATCTGGTTTCTGGAAAGCGCAACCGCAGGGGGCGATGCGCTCTTCATCCCGCTGGAAAGCCTGCCTTTTCGCATCGGGCGGGACAACACATGTGAGCTGCGCCTGATAGCCCAGGATGTCTCGCGCGTTCACGCGAGCATAGACCGGCAAGGCATGGATGAGCTGACCCTGTGCGATCTTGGCAGCACCAATGGGTCTTTCGTCAACCGCGAGCGCCTCGGCGCGCATATGGCCACGCAGCTGCATGCCGGCGACATCCTGCACTTCGGCAAGTCCGAGTTCAGACTCAAGTCCAAACCCGTCCCATTGAACCAGACCGTCGCCACCTC
The DNA here is from genome assembly GCA_903958915.1 of uncultured beta proteobacterium. GTDB lineage: Bacteria > Pseudomonadota > Gammaproteobacteria > Burkholderiales > Burkholderiaceae_C > Allorhodoferax. The sequence continues at coordinate 1,047 of CAJBVC010000614.1, read as the reverse complement.
AGGCCATATGAACATGACGGTGATGGCCGACCTGTCCGCACCGCTGCCAGAGCACTTTGCACTGCAGGAGCAGGAGTTTCTGGAAATGCTCACCATGGACATGGTGACTGTGGCCTACCAGCCCATTGTCGATTTCGATCATCGTCGGCTTGTGGCCTACGAAGTACTGGGTCGTGGCAAACACCCCCTGCTCCCGCAGGCGCCCATACGTCTGCTAGAACTAGCCCGCCTGCTGGGCAAAGAGGTCGCCTTGAGCGAAGCCTTCAGGTTGGCAGGTGCGCGAGCCGCGGCAGCGATTGCAGACCCTGTGCGCCTGTTCATGAATACACACCCATCGGAAATGTTCACCGAGGGTTTGTATGCGTCTCTGAGAACAATCATGGCGATTGCCCCCAACATGGATCTGGTTATTGAAGTCCATGAGACCGCAGTAGCCGAGGTCGACAAGATGAAGCGCATGGCCCATCGCCTGAAGTCTATGGGTATCAAATTTGCGTACGATGACTTCGGTGCAGGACAGTCGCGACTAAACGAACTGGCCGAAGTCCCACCGGATTTCGTCAAGTTCGACATGTCCTTGATTTCCAACATCGATCAGGCGTCCGCAACCAAACAGAAAATGCTATCGCGCCTCGTGCACATGGTCACTGACTTGGGATCCGTGGCTCTGGCCGAAGGTGTAGAAACCGAGGGTGAAGCCGTCCTGTGCCATCGCATGGGATTCAAGCTGTGTCAAGGTTTCCTGACCGGCCGCCCGACGCTGGTTTGAAGCGTTCTGCGCAACCAGGCGGTCTACCGCACAAGCGATTCCAGGGCACGGGTGTTGACGGCGCAGCGCAGGTCGCAGGTCATGGCTTGGCACCCGGGTAAACCTGATGGTGCACGGCGCAGGAGTCCGCTCTAATGCCTCTATCTCACACGGAATCTGGAGCATCCTATGCATCGCCGTCACCTTGTACAACTCGCCGCCACTGCACTTGTCGCGCCGCTGCTGGAGGCGCACGCACAAGCGAGCACTTTTCCGGTCAAACCCATCAAGTTGGTGAT
>CAJBVC010000613.1 GCA_903958915.1 uncultured beta proteobacterium | reverse complement strand
CTTTGCGGTGAAATTGCAGACGCCATGCGGTCAGTTTCCGGTGAACTTGGGAGCGCGCTTTTCCATGAAGGCTGCGGAACCTTCCGCGAAATCCGGGCTCCAGCCGAGTTCACGCATGAAGCCACCCTCCATCGACAACTGCTGCTCCAGCGTGTGGTTGGGCGCTGCATGCATGGCTTGGCGCGTGCGCACCAGCGCCTTGGTCGGCATGGTGGCCAGTTGGGCTGCGAGTTTGTCGACATGGGCTTGAAGTTCGCCGTCGTCTACCACCTGCCAGATCAAGCCCCACTCGGCAGCTTTTTCCGCAGGCAATTTGTCGGCCAGCAATGCCAGTCCCATGGCGCGGGCCATGCCCACGCGTTGTGGCAGAAACCAGGTGCCACCCGTGTCAGGAATCAAACCGATCTTGCTGAACGCCTGCAAAAAGGACGCCGACTTGGCCGCAATGACCAGATCGCACGCCAGCGCCAGACTGGCACCTGCACCTGCCGCAATCCCGTTGACCATGGCCACCGTGGGAACCCGCAGGTTTTGCAGGCCCAGAATCAGCGGCTTGTAGTGTTGCTCGACCACGTTGCCAATATCAGGCTGCATCGGACCCATGGCCATGGCAGGGTCGGCCAAATCCTGGCCGGCACAAAAGGCCCGCCCCGCCCCGCTGATGACCAGCACGCGAATGCTCTTATCGTTTTGCACCGTATCGAGTGCCGCGCGTAACTCCCCATGCATGGCGCCATTGAAACTGTTGAGCTTGTCGGGGCGGTTTAGCGTCAGGCGCGCCACACCGTTGTCAACGTCAAAAAGGATGTTTTGGTAGTTCATGGTGTGCTTCAGACGTGGTAGCGCCGTTGAACGACGCGAAACCGGTTGGCGACAAAGGCGGAATCGGCATACGACGCGTTGGCGGCCGGGTTGCCGCCGGTACCGTGATAATCCGAAAACGCTGCGGACTGGTTGACAAACACGCCACCGGTGAGGTTGATGGAGAGTGCCACCTTGGAGCGCCAGGTGGCGGCGGTCATCGCGTCGACGACTTCGGAGCGGGTGCTGTAGATGGCCGCAGTGAGCGCGCCATGGGTCGTGATCACCCGCTCGGAAAGGGCAATGGCAGTCTGTGTGTCGGGCACCTTGACCAAAAAGGTGATGGGGCCGAAGCGCTCTTCCATGTACGAGGCTTCATCGGCGGCATCACAGGCCAGCAGCACCGGCGTGCGTACCTGCGCGTTGGGAAACTCGGGGTTGTCGAGTTTTTGGGAGGTGAGCAACACCTGGCCCAGCGCGCCGCTGTTGGCCAGCGCAATGCGCTCCAGCGTGGCGCTCGACTGCACAGCACCCAGCACCGCGAGCGCTACTTCGGGTTTGGTCAGGGCCGCTTCAACGGCACGCGCCAGATCTGCGCCGACTTCTTCGAAACTCTTGTGGCCTTCGTCGGTGTCGATACCCGATGCCGGCACGAACAGCGCCTGCGAGGTAGTGCACATCTGACCCGAGTAAAGCGACAGCGTGAACGCCAGGTTGCGCAGCATCGCCTTGTAGGCGTCGGTGGAGTCGACAACGATGTTGTTCACACCGGCAAGCTCGGCATAGACCTGGGCCTGCCGGCAGTGGTCCATCAACCACTGGCCAAAGGCATTGCTGCCCGTGAAGTCGATCGACTTGACAGCCCCATGGGTGACCAGCGCCTGCGTCGTCTCACGCTTCTCAGGTACGCACAGCGTGACCAGATTGGGGTCAATACCGTTTTCGCTCAACACTGCACGAATGGTGCGCACGGTGATGGCTGCCGGCAGAATCGCATGCTCGTGCGGCTTGACGATCACCGCGTTGCCGGTGGCCAATGCCGCAAACAATCCTGGATAGGTGTTCCAGGTGGGGAAGGTGCCGCAACCCACTACCACGGCTACGCCGCGGCCCACGATTTCGAAGTGCTTCTTCATGACCAGCGGGGGATTCTTGCCCTGGGGCTTTTCCCAGGTCGCCTCAGCGGGTACAAATTTCTGCTCACGGTAGGCATAGGCCACCGCCTCCAGGCCACGGTCCTGCGCATGCGGACTGCCCGCTTGAAAGGCCATCATCCAGCCCTGCCCCGTGGTCACCATGACGGCGTGGGCCAACTCGAAACTCTGTGCATTCAGGCGATCGAGCATCTCGATGCACATGCCCGTGCGGCCATCGACTCCAGCGGCCTGCCAGCCCCCCATCGCAGCCTGTGCGGCACCGATCAGCGCGTCCACGTCGCAGACGGGGTACAGCACATCAAGCGCCACGCCGTAGGGCGAGACTTCGCCGCCCATCCAGCCAGTGGTGCCGGGTTGGCTCAGTTCAAATTTCTGTCCCAGATGAGCCTCGAAAGCCTGCTTGCCGTCGGCTGGCGCGGTTTCGCCATAGAGCTTGGGACTGGCCGCTTCGCTGTAGGCGGCCCAATAGCCGCGGGTGTGGATGGCGTGGAGTGCCGTGTCGAGCTTGGTGCGGTGTTTTTCGAACAGTGAGTGAGTCATAAGCGGTGTCGCAAAGTGAATGGGAAGTGGATTGTCAGGTAGGGCAGGGCAGAACCTGCTGCTCGATGGCACCAAATATTGAGTCTCCACTGCGATCGGTCATTTCGATGCGCAAGCGGTCCCCAAATTTCAAGAAAGGTGTGCGTGGTGTGCCAGTTTCGATCGTTTCATACATCCGCAACTCCGCAATGCAGCAATATCCAACCCCGCCGTTGGCAATCGATGAGCCTTGCAGCCCACCCTGTTTGTTGGAAACGGTGCCCGACCCGATGATCGTGCCAGCACCAAGTTCCCGGGTCTTGGCCGCATGTGCAATCAGCTGCGCGAAGTCAAACACCATGTCGGTGCCGGCGTCGGGCTGGCCGAACAACTTGCCGTTGATGTGGACCTTGAGTGGCCTGTGCGCGCGCGATTCGTGCCAATCAGGCCCGAGTTCATCTGGCGTGACTGCAACCGGGCTGAAGGCACAGGCTGGCTTGGACTGGAAGAAGCCGAAACCCTTGGCCAACTCGGCTGGAATGAGGTTGCGCAGCGAGACGTCGTTAACCAGCATCAGCAAGCGCACCGATCCACTGGCGATTGCCGAATTGGACCCCATTGCGACGTCGCCTGTAATCACCGCGACTTCGGCTTCCAGGTCTATGCCCCAGGCCTCGGACAGAACGCGCACCGGGTCACAGGGGCCGACAAATGCGTCGGAACCGCCCTGATACATCAGTGGATCGGTCCAGAATTCGCTTGGCAGATCGGCACCGCGTGCACGTCGAACCAGTTCCACATGGTTCACATATGCCGAGCCGTCGGCCCACTGGTAAGCCCTGGGCAAGGGCGAATGGCAGGCCGATGGATCAAAGGGTTCGGATCGACCGAGGGGGTCGCCGTTGAGGTCTTGGTAGACCTGCTGCAATTGCGCAGTGCAGTGGTCCCAGTCGTCCAGGGCATGCTGCAGTGTGCAGGCAATCTCGGGAACCGTTCGGCAATGCGTCAACCGGCGGTTCACCACCACCAAGGTGCCGTCGCGCCCGCCCCTTTTCAGTGTCGCAAGTTTCATGGGTCGTTACGCAATGTGGAAGCTGCCGTCATGCATCCAGCGCGCCTGCTGGGGCGCCTTCTTGGTGCGATCCCATTCCTCGAGCATTTCCCACTTCACGGCGTCGAGCATTTGCGACATTTTGGGGGTGCCGGTGTTGGCAGCGAGTTCCAGTCGGTGACCGCTGGGATCAAAGAAATAGATGGACTTGAAAATGGTGTGATCGGTCGGGCCAACGACTTCAATACCGTCGGCTTCCAGACGCGCCTTGGTTTGCAGCAGGTCGTCGACCGAACCCACTTGCAATGCCAGATGCTGGGTCCAGACGGGCGTGTTGGGGTCGCGCCCCATCTCCGGCTTGGTGGGCAATTCGAAGAATGCCAACACGTTGCCGCCACCCGCATCGAGGAAGACGTGCATGTAGGGATCGGGCTCCTTGGTGGATGGCACCTGGTCTTCGGCAATGGCCAGAATGAAATTCATCTGAAGGTATTTCTGGTACCACTCCACAGTTTGCTTGGCGTCTTTGCAGCGGTAGGCGACGTGGTGGATTTTTTCGATCTGCATGGCGTGCTCCTTAAACGTCTTGACGCGCAAGCTGCATGGCTTCACGCAAAATGGAAATGTCGCCGATATGGTTGGCCAACAAGAGAATCAACTTGGCGTTGACGGCAGCGCTTTGTTCGTCGCTGAGATCGCGGTGGGTCTCGATCAGCATTTCGTAGAAATCGTCGCCCGGTGTGAACGCATGAAAGTAGCGCTTGCCGGACTCAAAAAAATGGGGCTGCAGGTTCAAAGACATGGTGTGCTCCTCAGGCGTGGTTGCAGGTAGCGCGCGCGATGGCGGTGCGGATGGCTGCCGCGTTCGCATGGCGCCAGCGGGCCGCCACATGCTGGTCCGGGCGCACCAGGTAGGTGGTGCCGACGCGGGCGTCAAAACGCTCGGCAAAACGGCCCACGCGGTCGTGCAACACACGCACGCCCGCAGGTGGCGTTCCCGGCCTGGCGGTCACCAGCACCAGTTCCGGCGCAATCGCATCGCTTGCCAGTGCAGTGATGCCCGCCAGCATTGCGGGGTCCACGCTGGAAGGGTCTTCGACATACATCAGCGCCATGAAATGGTTGCCCACGCAATCGAGCAACCAGACGTTCTGGTCACCGCTGCGCAGGGGTGCATCGTCCAGGGGCGCACCGGGCACCATCTCGCCTTCAAATGCGTCGGCGTCCGGCGTATTCAGAGTGGACTGGGTCAGGATCGCTGGAACCGATAGGCGACCGGAATTCACCAGTGCGCGGGCAAAGCTGTGGTTGCGCGCCAGGCTCAGCACGGCGTTGCGAAAGGTCAGCGAGGTCTTGCTCTTGGGCGTGATGAAGTCGGTCGAACGCGTTGAGTTCATCAGATTCTCGTCGGCTGCAAATACGCGCTCCTGAGAGTAGGTGTCGAGCAGGCTCGAAGGCGCCTTGCCCTCAATAACCAGTTTGAGTTTCCAGCACAGGTTGTCGGTATCCTGTAGCCCTGAGTTGGCGCCCCGCGCACCGAACGGCGAAACCTGGTGCGCCACATCCCCCACAAACAGCACATGGCCGTGGGTGAAGGCGTTCATGCGGCGGCACTGGAAGGTGTAGACACTAACCCACTCCAGTTCGAACTCACGGTCATCACCGAGCATCGCCTTGATGCGCGGAATGACGTTCTCCGGCTTCTTTTCTTCGTCCGGGTCGGCCTGCCAACCGAGCTGAAAGTCGATGCGAAACACATTGTCTGCCTGGCGGTGCAGAAGCACCGACTGCCCGGGGTGAAAGGGCGGGTCAAACCAGAACCAGCGCTCGTGCGGAAAGTCGGCCTTCATCACCACGTCGGCAATCAGAAAACGGTCCATGAAGATCTTGCCATCAATCTCCAGGTCCATCAGGCGGCGCACGGTGGAGCGCGCACCGTCGGCCACGATCAACCAATCAGTCTCCAGCGCATAGATGCCGTCGGGCGTCTCTACCTGCAGCGTCGCTCCATCGCCCTGGGGCGTAACCGACACCACCTTGTTCTTGAAGCG
>CAJBVC010000612.1 GCA_903958915.1 uncultured beta proteobacterium | reverse complement strand
TAAAGGCCCAGATCAGTGCCACCGCCAGCAGCAGCCCGAGCACCGAGCCCAGCACACCCACCACCGCACCCTGCAGCAAAAACACCCGCAAAATTTGCGCCCGCGTGGTGCCCATGGCGCGCAGGATGCCGATCTCACGCCCCTTTTGCACCACCGACACGACCAGCACGCTGGCAATGCCCAGCACCACCACCACCATCACCACGCTGCGGATGATGCCAGTGCTGACCGACTGTGCGTTCAATGCCGACACCAGTTGCGCGTTGTTCTCTTGCCAGCTCTCCACTTTGTAGGGGTAACGTGTGCGCAGGTCTTCGGCCAGGGTTTGCGCCGTCCACACATCAACCAGGGTGATGTCCAGATTGGTCGCTCCACCGGGCAACCCCAGCAGGTTTTGCGCCGCGCGTAGCGGCACGATGACGGTGCGCCGATTCAGATCGCGCACGCCCAGATCCACCAGGGCGGTGACCCGCACCGATTCATTGACAGCGCCGGTTTGCACGGTAAAGCGGTCGCCCACGCGCACCCCCAAGTCGGTGGCCAGGTCGCGCCCCACAATGCCTTCGCCAGGGGCCAGCCGTGCCACACCGCTGACCACCTTGCCGCGCAGGTCAACGATACGGTCATAGCGGTCCAGGTCCACGCCCAGCAATGCAATCGACTGCTGGGCCTCACCGCGCAGCGCCAGGCCAGAGCCCGACACCATGGGCGACACCGACGAAATCTCTGGCATGGCTTCGAGCACCGGCACCAGCATCTGCCAGTTGACCACCGAGCGCAGGCGCTGCGCCCGGGGCTGCGTTTCAAACCAGGCAACCTCACCGGGCATCCTCGCGCGCGCCGGTTGCACCACGTCCTGCGGCGAGCGCAAGGTGATGTGTCCCTGGGCACCCAGTGTCTTGCTCAGGGTACTGGCTTGCAGCCCGGAGATCAGTGCCGAGATATACGCCACCACCGCCACACCGGCCGCCACGCCCACAATGATGAGCAGGGTCTGCATGCGACCCTCGCGCAAAAAGCGCAGCGCCACCAGCCATTCAAAACCAAAACTTTTCAACATCAGCGCCCCATGGCGTTGGTAAGCGCTGCCCCGGCTGCCCCTTGCGCACCCGGCGTTGGGCTGGCCACCGGGGCGGCGGATGCGTCACGCAGTCGCACGCGCTGACCGGCTTGCACACCATTGCCCAGCAACAGCGTGTCACCCGCCTTCAAGCCGTCGAGCACTTCCACCGCCTGCAGCGAGCGCACGCCGACGCGGATGCGCTGCTGTTGCGCCCGGCCATCCACTGCCAGCAGCACATCGGCTGCATCCTCTGCGGCACCCGGTGCGGCACGCAACGCAGCCAGTGGCACGACCAGGGCCTGCTCACGCCGGGCGGTTTCCACTTCCACCGACAGCGTCATGTCCTCACGCAAAAAAGCCGGGGCGGGCTTGTCAAGGGTCAGGGTCACTTCGACGGCACCGCGTTGCACATCCACCGCCGGGGCGATGAACGCCACCTGGCCGGCCAAACGCTGGCTGGCAAACGCATCAGCCACCACGGTGGCGGGCTGCCCGGCCACGAGTTCGGCCAGAAAGCGCTCGTCCACCTGTGCTTTGAGCTGCGTCGGGCCGGTCAGGGCCAAGCTCAGCAGGGCACGCCCGGGTTGCACAATTTGCCCCGGTTCCACCGTGCGCGTCAGCACCCGGGCATCGCTTGGCGCGCGCAGCACCATCTGGCTGAGTCGGGCTTGTGCGGCCTGCGTGGCGGCGCGGGCTGCATCCAATAGCGCCTGGGCCTGGCCGACATCGGTGCCCGATTCGGTGCTGGCTTGCACCTGCGCTGCGGCACCGGTTTGTGCAGCCTGTGCCACGCTCAAGGCACGTTGCACTTCATCCAGGCGCGCCGGACTCAAGAAACCCTGGGCGACGAGTTGCTGGGTGCGCACCACGTCCGCTTGTGCCGCGTGCACCGTGGCCTGCGCTTGCGCCAGGCTGGCCTGCGTCTGGGCTCGGCCAGTGGAGCGCAAGCCCTGCAGTCTGGCCTGCGCCTGGGTCTGGGCCGCCTGGGCCTGGGCCAAAACGGCCTGCAGCTCATCGGACTCCAGCCGCACCAGGGCGTCGCCGGCACGCACCTGCGCTCCCTCACGCACCAGTACTTGCGCCACCCGAGCGGTGAGTGTGCTGCCCACCTCCACCCGCGCCAGCGTTGCCACCCGTGCCGAAAACTGCACACTACGCACCAGGCGTGTGGTTTGCACCGTCACACTGTCCACCGACTGCGGGCGCAGGCTCAGCCACAACAACGCAGCCACCAAT
>CAJBVC010000611.1 GCA_903958915.1 uncultured beta proteobacterium | reverse complement strand
TAGCGACGTGGTGTACCGGGCAGCCCGAGTTTGTGCAGGTCTTGCATCCGGCATTGACGGGCTCACCAGGCCACGAACATTGGCGTGCGCTGTGTGACAACGGACCTGGGGGGGCGGCCGGGTTGCTCAGTGTCGTCATCGATACCCGCTTTGACCAGGACCAGGTCGATGCCTTCTGTGATGCGTTGCAGTTGTTCCGGTTGGGCTACAGCTGGGGTGGCCCCATCAGCTTGGTGGTGCCCTACGATGTGGCGGCCATGCGCCAGGCCTGGCCCGACCGGATTGCCAGAGGCACCGTCGTGCGCTTTGCCATCGGGCTGGAGTCCGTGGAAGACCTGCAGGCCGATCTTGCGCAGGCACTTCTGGCGCTGCGGTAGCGCCCAACGGTCTCAGTGTTTTCCTCACTAGGCATGCGTTTCGCGCGTCGATAGACTGGAGCGATGCAGCCAACACCCCCTGAGCATCCACCAGAGCCGTATTTCCCGCCACCGTCCCTGGCACCGCGCAAAGCGATTGCAGCGTTGCGGGTGTCCGATTTGGCACACTGGTTGCGGCTCGGTGCAGGTGATCTTGCCGCGTACCCCTGGATCAGCACCTTTTATGGCGTCTGTTTTTGGCTGATGGCGCTGGTGTTGGGGGTGGTTTTTCAGTCCAAACCGGAGTACACCATGTCGATCGCATCCGGCTGTCTGCTGCTCGGACCGTTTCTGGCATTGGGCCTGTATGAGGCGAGTCGCCGTCGCGAGCAAGGTTTGCAACCCGCGTTTGTAAGTTCGCTGCTGTGCTGGAAACCGCATCTGCGTAGCATGGGCATGCTGGTGCTCGTGCTCATCGTGCTGGAGTTGCTGTGGGGACGTGCATCCCTGGTCGTATTCGCCGTATTCTTTAACACCGGGATGCCGTCCACGACGGGTGTTGTACAGGCCATCTTCAATCCGGAAAACTGGGAATTTATTGTTGCCTATACCGCGGTTGGTGGGGTTTTTGCCGCGCTGGTTTTTTCGCTGTCGGTGGTCGCGATTCCCATGATTCTGGATCGCGATACCGACGCCATCTCGGCGGCAATCACCAGTCTGGAAGTGGTGCTTAAAAACCTGCCGGTGATGTTGCTGTGGGGCGCTTGCATTACGCTGATGGTGGCGCTTGCACTGCTGGCTCCGTTCAATGCTGGGTTGGTGCTGGTTGGCCCCTTGTTGGGTTATGCCAGCTGGCATGCTTATCGCGGCGCGGTGCAGTGGTTGGAAGTTCCGCAATTGGATCCGGCCCTGCCTCCCCAACACCCGGCATAGGGTGTGGGTGGTGTTACAGTCCTAACAAACATTGAAAGCATACTTTGGCAACACCCAATTACGGATACGAGAAACGTCAGAAAGAACTGGCGAAAAAGCGCAAAAAAGAAGACAAACTGAAGGAAAAGAACGAGCGCAAGACCCACGGGCCAGATGCTGCGGGGGACTTGGGGCAGGAGCAGGGAGCTCCAGCATCTGAGGCGCTTCCGCCCCAATCCTGAATCGCTTGTGGTTGCCTCAGCCCGGTACGACCGCCAGTAGCTGCTCTGCCAAACGCACCATGGCTGCGGGGGATCGGTCTGCGGGACTGATCGCGGTGGCACTGGCAAACTGCGTGAAATTGCGTTCGATCGACTGCAAGTACACCGGGTCGTAATGTTCGGTCAGCAGGTCGCTCACCACGGGCGCCACTTGTCCACACAGTACCTGCGCTTTCCAGGCGTCCACCAGGGCCCGGCCGCGAATCTCGGCCAATACATCAAGCCGCTGACAGAAGTGGTCGGCGTTCTGAACAAAATAATCATAGTCTTCCAATAGCAGGGCTACGCGCTCGGTATGGGGCAAGATCAGGTTCAGGCAGCGGCTCGCGCGCATGCGCTCTACCAGCGCGTCAGGCACCGATACATTGCCCACCTTCTTGCTTTCACTTTCGATATACACGGGGCGCTTCGGGTCGAGTTTGCGCAGTGCATCCCACACCAGAGTGTCAAAGCGTTTCTGGCTGGGTTGGGGTAGACCAGGTATGGCACCCAGTACGGAACTGCGGTGGTTGGCTAATCCTTCAAGGTCCAGTATCTGTGCCCCCTGCGCCGCCAAGGCATGCAGCAGGCGGGTCTTGCCTGACCCCGTGGTGCCGCAGACTACCCGCAAGTCCAAAGGCTGCACCAGCCAGGGAATATCAGCCACCAGCGCGGCGCGAAAGGCTTTGTAGCCACCCTCCACCAAAGTGACCCGAAAACCAATCTGGTCCAGTATCAGCGCGAGAGACCCGCTGCGTTTGCCGCCGCGCCAGCAGTACGCCAGCGGCTTCCAGTCGCGCGGAGTATCGAGCAATTCGCGTTCAATGTGCGCGGCAATGTTGCGCGCCGCCATGGCAGCACCGCGCTTCTTGGCTTCGAACTGACTATGTTGCACGTACATGGTGCCGATCAGCTTGCGTTCCTGGTTATTCAGCGTGGGCCAGTTGACGGCCATCGGCAGATGGTCCAACGCAAATTCATCCTCACTGCGGGCATCGATGATGGTGTCGAATGCGTCGATTTGCCGCAGTGCGTCGGTAGCGGGAAGGGCGGTGAGGCTCATGGAATCAACTTTCTCACAGCGGGCCACACATGGTTCAGGATGATCGGGTGCGCAGCCTCGGAGGGGTGAATCCGGTCAGGCTGAAAGTAACGGGTAGGGTCAGGCGCATCGGCCACTCCCTGCAGCATGAACGGCACCAGGCCGGCTTGTGTTGCTTTGGCCACACGGACGTAGGCTTCAGCGAACTGCCTGGCGTAGTCCTGGCCGTAGTTGGGGGGCATCTGCATGCCCAGCAGCAACACCTTTGCACCGGAGTGCTGGGCGGCCTGGGTCATTACCTTCAGGTTGTCCTGGGTCATGGCCAATGGAAGCCCACGCAGTGCGTCATTGCCACCCAACTCGAGAATCACGAGCGCCGGTTGATGTTGCTTTAGCAGGGCTGGAAGGCGCGCGCGCCCACCTGAAGTAGTGTCTCCACTGATGCTTGCATTGACCACTTTCGCAGCAACTTTCTCGCGTATCAGACGTTGCTCCATCAAGGCTACCCAGCCGCTGCCGCGTTTCAAGCCATACTCGGCACTTAGTGAGTCTCCCACCACCAGCACGATGGGCGCGGTTTTGGCGGTTTGCGCCGCCCACGAATAACCCGTGCTGCACAACAGCCAGACCAGCGCGGTACAGTACCAGCGAATCCCAAATAATCCCATGACAGATCCCATTATTTCCGTAGAAAAAGTTTGCAAGTCGGTAACCGACTCCACCGGTACGTTGCAGATTTTGCGTGATATCGATTTTTCGCTCCTGCCCGGCGAAACTGCCGCCATCGTTGGCGCTTCAGGCTCTGGCAAGAGTACGCTATTGTCCATCGTGGCGGGGCTTGACACGCCTACCAGTGGCACGGTGCGGCTGGGTGGGGTCGACCTGTTCGGCATGAGCGAAGACGACCGGGCCTCGCTGCGGGCACAAAAAGTGGGTTTTGTCTTCCAGAGTTTTCAGCTCATGGGTAATCTCACGGCGCTCGAGAACGTGATGCTGCCGCTGGAGTTGGCGGGGCGCAAGGATGCGCGCAAATCTGCCACTGAGATGCTCGAAAGGGTTGGTCTCGCGCAACGTCTGGGACATTACCCGCGTGTGCTCAGCGGTGGCGAGCAGCAGCGCGTGGCACTGGCGCGCGCCTTTGTCGTCCACCCCGCTGTACTGCTGGCCGATGAACCCACCGGAAGCCTGGATTTCGCCACTGGCGAGACCATCATGGAGTTGATGCTGGCTTTGAACCGTGAGCAAGGCACCACCCTGGTGCTGGTCACCCACGACCTGGCGCTGGCGGAGCGCTGTGAGCGGCGCATCACCATCGAGGCAGGCAAACTGGTCTGAGCCGCGATAATCGCGCTATGGCCTCTCCTAAAGTATTGTTTGGATTTCATGCGCTGGGTGTGCGGCTCAAGACTGCACCCACCTCGATCATCGAAATCTATTTTGATCCAGTCCGGCGCGATGCCCGGATGCGGCAATTTATTGAGCGTGCAGCCCAGGCTGGCGTCAGATTGGTGGAGTCGGACGGTGCCCGGCTGTCGAAAATGAGCGGCAGCCATGGGCACCAGGGTGTTGCGGCCCGTGTGCAGGCCGTTGCCCAGGTGCACTCGCTGGATGAACTACTGGAGGATCTGGAGGCAGCCAATGCGGAGCTTCCCCCTGAGCAGCGCAACCATCCGCTCATTCTGGTGCTCGATGGCGTGACCGACCCGCACAACCTGGGGGCGTGCCTGCGTGTGGCCGACGGTGCTGGCGCCCATGCGGTGATTGCGCCTAAGGACCATGCCGCAGGCATCAACGCCACGGTGGCGAAAGTGGCCAGCGGGGCGGCAGAGACGGTGCCGTATTTCATGGTGACCAACCTGGCGCGCACCCTCAATGAACTGAAGGAGCGCAGCATCTGGGTGATTGGCACCAGCGACACTGCGCCAAACAACCTGTACCAGAGTGATTTGAAAGGCCCTGTCGCTTTGGTTCTGGGGGCAGAGGGGTCCGGCATGCGCCAACTGACTGCCAAGACCTGCGACGCATTGGTCAGCATCCCGATGCGCGGAGCGGTCGAGAGTCTGAACGTGTCCGTGGCCAGTGGGGTGTGCCTGTATGAGGCATTGCGTCAACGCAGCAGTGGCCAGTGACTGAACAAACATTACCGGGGAAGTATTCATGAACGCTATAAAAAAGAGAGCTGCCTACGCACTATCCATAAGCGTGGCAGGCATTTTTCTCTTGAGTGCTTGCACCCAGGAGCAACAGAACAAGATCAGCCGCGACATCCAGAACTGGACCGGCACCAATGGTGTTCTGGAGATTTACGCGGGGGACAAGGTTGCACGCCGATTTATCAAGATCGACAAACTCAGCACCGCCATGGGCACCGACGACAACAAGCCGCGTCCCTACCGTTACGGCTATGGCATCCTGGATGAAAACCTGAATATGGTGGTCGATCCGGGGGAGAAGAAGGTGTATTTCGAAATCAGCGATTACGCGTCTAACTACGTCTTCTTCGAGAATCCGCGGTAGAGGACCCACCGTTTCACACCCAGCCCAGTGCACCGGTTATAGCTCCGAATCCCAACAGCCACAGCAGGTGAATGCGGGTTTTCCAGACCACCAGGGCAGATACAGCAGCCAATAGCCAAAGCGGCCAATGCTGATGGTCGCTGCCGTGCCCGGCCACCAGTATCCACCCGGTGGCGATCAGCAAAGCGATCACGATGGGTGCCATGGCCTGTTTGAAAGCCCGCACAGCGCGCAGTTCACGGTTTTGGTGACCCCATCGTGCCGCCAGAAAAGTGAGCGTGGTACTCGGCAACAGAATTCCCAGCATGGCCACGCCCATGCCCATGGCAGCCATTGACATGGACTGTACGGTGGTGGCTGAGCTCCCCGCCGCATGCAAGCCGACCTGCCAACCCAGCAAGGCGACAAAAAGAACGTTGGGTCCGGGTGCTGCTTGAGCCAGCGCGATGGAGGAGGTGAACTCGCTGTTGGTCAGCCACATTCGTTCGGTCACCAGATAGCCGTGCATCGCCGGAGCGGTGGTAATGGCTCCACCGACAGCCAACAACGACAACGACCCAAAGTGCAGAAACAGGGCCAGCCAGTCTGCGCCGGTGAAGTCCATCATCGGTCAACCCACCCTTGGTGGAGGCAGACAACCGAGTTGCCGGTATGCCCAGACGCTGGCAACTCCGCCCAGGCCCAGCAACACCGCTGCGAGTGGAGCGCGCAGGAGGGCCACTGCCACAAAGCTCAAGGCACCAAACAGGCTGCACGCCAAAAGGCCCATGACATTGTCCTTGAGCGCGGTGATCAGTTTGAGACCGGTGGCGCAGATCAACCCGGCCGCAACGGCGCCCATGCCGCGCAAAGCGCCCTGAGCCGTGCCTGTATCTGCCACACCGGCCAGCAGGACCGCCAGAGCCAGAACAATGCACAAGGGGAACATCAGCATGCCAGCCAGCGCAGAGAAGGCGCCCGCAACCCCAAAATAGCGGTCACCAATCATGAGGGACAGGTTCACGACGTTGGGGCCGGGCAGTATTTGCGCCACCGCCCAGTCTTCCAGGAATTCTTCGCGGGTGAGCCATTGTTTTTTTTCGACCAATTCGCGTTGGACGATGGCCAGCACACCCCCAAAACCCTGCAACGCCAACCACGAGAAGGACCAAAACAGGTCGACGCTGGACCGTGGACGGGGATGATCCGTCAGAGGTTCAATTTTCACCAGAACGGGCCCTTTCGCTCATCCAGATTGCGCAAGATGCTATAGAAAGTAGAGCGCATCAAGTTGCGCTTTTGCTGCTGCGGCGTTTGCTGGTAGTTTGCTTGCTTACGGATACACGGGGTTTGGCCAGTGGCGGTGCGTCCAGGCCCAGAGCGTTCTCCAGTGCATTGATCGCGTTGTGCGTGTAGTCCAGCATGCGTTGCAGGCCGGGCACCGAGCGGCGGCAGGCAATGTAGCCAAAACCGAGGTTGTCGCCGTACCCACTGATGGTGATGTTGAGCGCCAGGTAATGGGTGGGGATGGAGACCGGGTAAATTTCGTCCAGTCGCGCGCCGTTGAGGTATAGCGTGTCTTTGGGTCCGGGCACATTGGAGATCACCAGGTTGAACAGGGGGTGCTTCTCGGCCGTGCCCATCACCATGCCGGCGCC
>CAJBVC010000610.1 GCA_903958915.1 uncultured beta proteobacterium | reverse complement strand
CGGGGATTGATGATGCCGTAGGCAACATCCACCAGCAGATTGACCGCCATGACCACCGCGCCGAGCAGCAGCATGCCACCCTGCAGCACGGGATAGTCACGCCGGCTGATGGCTTCAATGAGCCACTTGCCCACACCGGGCCAGGAAAAGATGGTTTCCGTAAGAATCGCGCCAGTGAACAGCACACCCACCTGCAGGCCAATGACCGTGATCACCGGAATCAGCGCGTTGCGCAGCGCATGCACCGACACCACGCGCAGCGTCGACAGGCCTTTGGCGCGGGCCGTGCGGATGTAGTCTTCCCCCAATACTTCAAGCATGGCCGAACGGGTCATGCGCGCGATCACGGCCAGCGGGTTTGTGCCGAGCACGATGGTGGGAAGGATCAGGTGCGATGCCGCCGACGCGAATGCCCCCTTGTCCCCGGCCAGCAGGCTGTCGATCAACAGGAAGCCCGTGACCGGCTCAAGAAAGTATTGCACGGCGATGCGCCCCGACACTGGGGTCAGGTCCAGCTGCACCGAGAACAGCAAGATCAGCAACAGTCCCCACCAGAAAATGGGCATGGAATAACCGGTGAGCGAAACACCCATGACGCCATGGTCCAGAAATGAGTTGCGCTTGACCGCGGCAAGGATGCCCGCCGGGATGCCGATCAACAACGCAAAGAGAATGGCGCACAGGGCCAGCTCGATGGTTGCCGGAAACAGGGCGGTGAACTCGGTCAGCACCGGGGTCTGCGTAATGATGGACTTGCCCAGATCTCCCTGCAGCACTTTTCCAATGTAGATGCCGTACTGCACCATGACCGGGCGGTCCAGGCCATAGGCTTTCAGCAATGCAGCATGCCGTTCCGGATCGATGCCACGTTCGCCCGCCAGCGTCTCGATCGGGTCGCCCGGCACCAGGCGAATCAGGAAGAACGCGAGCAGGGTCATGCCGAAAAAAGTCGGAATGATCAAGCTCAAGCGAGTGAAGATAAAACGCAGCATGGGAGGATCTGGAAAAAAAAGGCCGGATGAACCGGCCTTTCAGGTGACACCGAAAGTCTGATTACTTCAGGTGCTTGCCGATCAAGCCGGCCATTTCAAACATCGATACTTGCATCTTGCCAAAAATTTCCTTCAATTTGGCGTCAGCATTGATCATGCGTTTGTTGACTGCGTCCTGCAGTTTGTTCTTCTTGATGTAAGCCCACAGCTTGCTGACCACTTCCGTGCGTGGCAGGGGTGCGGCACCCACCACTGCCGCGAGTGCGGCGCTGGGTGTCAAGGCTTTCATGAACGCGGCGTTGACAGTGCGCTTTTTGGCGGGAGCCTTCTTCGCAGGTGCTTTCTTCGCTGCCACTACTTTCTTGGCGGGAGCCGCTTTCTTTGCGGGAGCGGCGGCCTTCTTGGCGGGAGCCGCTTTCTTTGCGGGAGCGGCGGCCTTCTTTGCTGCCACTACTTTCTTAGCGGGAGCGGCTTTTTTTGCCGGTGCTTTTTTTGCAGTTGCCATGATTGATTGTCCTTCTAGAAGTTGATTAATCACCAGCGGAGATCTGCACCTTCGCTGGTAATGCGGATGCTACTGGAGAAAAAGCCCGTTTCCAAGAGGAAACTTGCCTTTTTCACTCGAGGATGTTGTTTTTTCCAATGGAAAATAGCTGTATTGTCAAAAACGGAGTGTTTCAACATGCAAAAGCAGTTCGCCACCTGTGACCAGTGCGACGCGCACAAGAGCGACACCAGCGGCGATTTTCGCGTCTTGCCCCCGGTCTTCAAGGACTTTGGCGGTGTGCGGAAATTCTTTGGTCCGGTCGTGACGGTCAAGTGTTTTGAAGACAACAGCCTGGTCAAGGCGGCGGTAGATTCGGTTGGTTTTGAAGAGTCTGCCGCTGGACGCGTGGGCAAGGTGCTGGTGGTGGACGGTGGCGGCTCGTTGCGTCGGGCACTGTTGGGTGGCAACCTCGGCGCCGCCGCGGCACGCAACGGCTGGGCTGGCGTGGTGGTGGATGGTTGCGTGCGTGACACGGCCGAGCTTGCGGAGCATGCCGTGGGTATCCGCGCGCTGGCGGCCATGCCATTGCCCACCGACAAGCGTGGTGAAGGCCAGAGCAACGTGGCAGTGCAGATTCAGGGCGTCTGGGTGCGCCCCGGGGACTGGTTGTACGCCGACGAAGATGGCGTGGTGGTCGCCCCTAGGGCGCTGTTGTAGGCGCTTGTCTGCGCTGTGGCAGCGTGGCGAGCACAACACCGAGCAGGGCGATTCCAAAAGCCACCATTTGCATCCCGGACAGGTTTTCTCCGAGGACAAGAACGCCGACGGTTGCCGCGGAGATCGGCAGCATCACCGTGAAGACCCCGGCTCGGGCGGCCGGTACGGTCTTCAGACCCGTCATCCACAGCCAAACGGTCCAGACGCTGGCTGCCAGGGCATAGAAGACCAGCAACAGCCAGATTGGCAGCGCTACCGCTTGGAAGTCAAATCGCATGGCGGCATAGATCCCAAAGGGCGTCATCAGCAGAAATCCCCACAGGTTGATAAGCGCGGTAATGCGCTTGGGGGTGAGCGTGCCGGTCAGCTTCTTGCCGATCACGGCGTAGCTGGCCTCGCACACCACCGAGGCGAATACCAGCAGGTTGCCCAACCACACCTGGCCATGGATCACATCGGCCCCTGACGCTTGTGCAGTATGCGTGGACAGCTCACCTTTTGATAGCGCTAGCAAACCGATGCCGAGCGCACCACAGCCGACCGACGCCCACACCCGAGGACCAATCTGTTCTTTAAGAAAGACCCAGCTCAATAGGGCCACAACGGCTGGAATCGACGCCATGATGACACCGGCCGATACCGCATCGGTCATGCTGACGCCATACAGCATGCAAATCGTGAACAGAAAATTCCCGAGAAAGGACTCCAGAAAGAGCAGGTGCTTGGTGCTGCGCGACATAGGCCGCTCGTGCACGGGTCGTTTAAGCCAGTGCGCCATGGCAATGCCACCAATGCCAAAGCGCAGCCATGCCAGCAGAAACACCGGCAGTGCAGCCACCAGCGGTTTCGACAAAGCCACGTAGCTGCCCACCAGTGACATGCTCATTGCCAGAAAAAGATAGGCCAACAGTCGGTTTGGTGAAGGGTGCACGAGGAATTTGGAGCTTGTTTGCAGCGTTTGCGGGTGCTCCAATCATGCCAGCATGGTCACGCGCACTGACAAGCAAAACAGTGGCTTTGCCGCAAGCGTCGCAATTGGACCCAATGCACGTCGCTGGAATCGGGTACCGTTACAGGTCTTAGCAGAAGGAACT
>CAJBVC010000609.1 GCA_903958915.1 uncultured beta proteobacterium | reverse complement strand
CTGTCAAGCAGGCCGCGGCGCTGGGCTTAGGCAACTTTTCAGTGCTGTGCTGCCACGTGCTTACACCGTCGGCGATATCGAGCATTCTGGAGTCGCCCGAAGTGCGCCAGTGGGGTACGGTGCCGCTCGATGGCTTCATCGGGCCGGCACATGTGTCCACCATCATTGGCAGTCGCCCTTACGAATTCTTTGCCGAGGAGTACCGCAAGCCGGTGGTCATTGCCGGGTTCGAGCCGCTCGATGTCATGCAGGCAGTGCGCATGCTCGTGCGCCAAGTTAATGAAGGACGTGCCGAGGTGGAGAACGAATTTTCCCGCGCGGTAAGTCGTGACGGCAACCTGAAAGCGCAGGCCTTGGTGGCGGAAGTGTTCGAGTTGCGCAAGCACTTTGAGTGGCGCGGCCTGAACGTACTTCCTTACTCGGCGCTGCGCATCCGGGAGAGGTTTGCGGCATTTGATGCTGAGTTGCGATATGCGGTCGATTACCGGCCTGTGGCGGACCACAAGGCCTGTGAATGCGGTGCCATCCTGAGGGGCGTCAAACGACCGCAGGACTGCAAATTGTTTGGCAACGTGTGCACGCCGGAGAACCCGATCGGCTCCTGCATGGTGTCATCCGAGGGCGCATGTGCTGCCCACTACACCTACGGGCGGTACAAGGATGTCTGAAACGCGCAAAGCTTACGTTCGTCCGCTGGACCTCAAGCGTGGGCAGGTGGATATGGCGCATGGGTCCGGAGGACGCGCGATGGCCCAATTGATCGAAGAACTGTTCGCCAGGCACCTGGGCAACGAGTGGCTGGCCCAAGGCGACGACGGCGCACTTCTACCGATGCCGGGGCCAGGGCGACTTGTCATGGCCACTGATAGCCATGTGGTTTCGCCACTTTTTTTCCCTGGTGGCGACATCGGTTGCCTGTCTGTCCACGGCACGGTCAATGATGTCGCCGTCATGGGAGCCAATCCACTGTGGTTATCGGCGTCGTTCATTCTCGAAGAAGGGTTTGCACTGGCAGAACTGGCACGCATCGTGGAGAGCATGGCCAAGGCGTCGCGCGAGGCCGGAGTGCCCGTCGTCACTGGTGACACCAAGGTGGTGGAACGCGGCAAGGGTGATGGGGTGTTCATTACTACCACTGGCGTCGGTGTAGTCGCGCCCGGGCATGAATTGTCGGGCCGACAGGCGCAGGTCGGAGATGCCATTCTGGTATCTGGCACACTCGGTGACCATGGCATGGCGATCATGGCCGTGCGTGAAAGTCTGGGGTTTGTCTCGCCGATCGTCTCCGACACAGCGGCCTTGCACGGACTCATTGCCGTCATGCGCGCCAGTGGCGCTGAACTGCATGTGCTGCGCGACCCCACACGTGGTGGTGTCGCCACCACGCTCAACGAGATTGCGCAGCAATCGGGCGTGGGCATGATGCTTCAGGAAAAGGCTGTTCCAGTCAAGCCAGCCGTAGCTGCGGCGTGCGAGTTTCTCGGATTGGACCCACTGTATGTGGCCAACGAGGGCAAGTTGGTGGCGATGTGTGCCGCCCACGACGCACAGAAGCTCCTGGCTGCAATGCAGTCACATCCGCTCGGGCGCGATGCCTCCATCATCGGCGTGGTGCAGGAAGACCCTCACCATTTTGTACAAATGACCACGAGTTTTGGCGGGCGGCGTATCGTCGACTGGCTGAGCGGCGAGCAGTTGCCACGTATTTGTTGAAGTGGGAATTTTGCGGTACGGCGCTGCGCGAAGCAAGGGTCGGCCGCTGCTCGGACTACTGCGAATCCCGCGCAGCAATTCCATGCGAGGTGTTGCTGGGGGCGGTGCGGACACGAAAGCAAGCAAATCCGACTGCCCCAAGTAGCATGAGACATGCGATGGCGTCGTTGTATTTGTATGAGACCAAAGTCGGAAAAGCAAACAGGGCATCGTAGCCGGCATGTAGCGCAACAACCACCCAAATGTTTCCAGTGCGGACATAGATCGCGCCGATGGCG